>JBAZNK010000018.1 GCA_041649255.1 bacterium | reverse complement strand
ACCTAATGAGTCAGTCTTTATAAGATATACATTTGCAGAATCCGGTGTGCCTGTACCGAAAGAGTACGTATATCCTGCAACTATATAACCTTTATCCGCAGTTTGTTGAACTGCATTAGCACAATCTCCATCAGTTCCACCAAAAGTTCGTGTCCATAATGTATCTCCCGTTGAATTAATCTTTATAAGCCATACATCATACCCGCCTGCCCCATAAGAACCGGTCTCGCCCGCTATTATATATCCGTTATCAATGGTCTGCCGAATTGAATTGCCATATTCAGTCCCGGTTCCACCATAAGCTCTTGTCCACAAACTATCCCCTGCTGAATTCGTTTTTATAATATAGACATTAAAACAAGTTGGAGTACCTACACCGTAAGAACTTGTTATTCCTGCAACTATATAGCCGTTATCCGTCGTTTGTTGGACTGAATAACTTCCATCAGTGCTCGTTCCCCCATAAACTCTTGTCCATAAAGTATCTCCGCTTGAATCCGTTTTTATAAGGTAGACATTGGTTCCACCCGTACCGTAGGAGTTTGTATATCCCGCAACTATATAACCGCCATCACTAGTCTGCTGAACTGCATAACTTCCATCGTTGTTATTCCCACCATAAGCTCTTGTCCATAAAGTATCTCCTATTGAGTTTGTTTTTACAAGATAAACGTTGGTATATATTGGAGTGCCTGCACCACAAGAGCCTGTCATCCCTGAAATTATATAACCGCTGTCTTTTGTTTGCCGGACTGCGTAGCCTCCGTCATTGCCGGTTCCGCCATATGTTTTTGTCCACATCGTATCGCCTGTCGAATTTGTTTTTACAAGGTAAAAATCGCCTGCTCCTGCACCATATGAGTATGTCCATCCCGCAACTATATAACCGCCATCATTAGTCTGCTGAACCGACCGTCCATAATCTCCATTGTTCCCACCATAAATCCTTTTCCATAAGGTATCTCCCGATGGATTTGTCTTTATAAGATAAACATCCGGTCCGCTTGTACCATATGACCACGTTCCTCCTGCAACTATATAACCAGTGTCGGTAGTTTGCTGAACTGAATTGCCGCCGTCATCTTTATTTCCACCATAAGTTTTTGTCCATCCTGCGTTTACGGGATTGGTTGTAATTAAACCCATTCCCATCAAAACCCAAACTCCTAAATTTTTATTCATAATCCCTCCTGTTTTTACCTTATAATCGTAATTTTCTTTGTAGTTTTTAATGTACCCGCATTCACCCTCACAAAATACACCCCGTTCTTTTTTATCTCAGGCGTGAATGTATAATTCCCTTTGCTTAATGTCCCGTTATAAACAATCTCTTTCTCCCTTCCACACAAGTCGTAAATTTTTACATTTGCATTTATACTCTTTGGCACTTCCAAATAAATCTTATCTTTAATTATTTTCAAATCTGCATTCCCCAATCCGAAATCCAAAATGGAAGGTTCTTCTATCCCTGTTTCTTTCCCCAGTCTAATTAGATAGATATCTCCACTGCCTACCCCGAAAGATTTTGTCATTCCCGCAAGTATATATCCGCCATCTTTAGTCTGTTGAACTGAATAGCCCTCATCATAGGCAGTTCCTCCAATAGTTTTAGTCCACAGGGGATTACCAAGGGAATCCGTTTTTGTGAAGCGAACATCCATCTTATTAGAAAAATCTGCCCCCGTTGTTCCCCCAATTATAAAACCACCATCAACGGTTTGATATACAGAGTTGCCATAATTAAAAGAAGAGTCTCCGCGAATAGTTTTTTCCCAGAGGGTATCGCCATTTAAATCAATTCTTACAAGATAGATGCACGCATTATATAAACCCCCTCCTACTAATATGAAACTACCATTCGTAGTCTGGCGTACAGATGATATATGATCTCCGCCGTCGGTACCAAAACTTCTGGTCCAGAGGGTACCCCAACAGAATCCGTCCTTATTATATAAGCATCCCCATTCCTACAATATGCGTCTCCTCCAATTATAAATCCGCCATCTGTATTCTGAGAGACAGAATGAGCTCTATCGCCACTTTCTCCATAAATTCTTGTCCACAAAGTATCTCCCGAAGAATTTGTCCGGATCAGATAGGCACGCCTACTGCCTGCTCCGAAAGATTTTGTCCATCCGGCAATAATAAATCCGTCTGTTCCGCCTGAGATGGGTTGAACCGAATATCCTTCATCATCGCCGGTTCCGCCGTAAGTTCTTGTCCATAGCGTATCGCCATTCCCGTCAATTTTTATAAGGCAAACATCCGTACTGTCATAATCAGTGTATCTTGTATACCCTGTATATCCCGTAATTATAAATCCGTTATCGGCAGTTGGACATATGTATTCGCCGTAATCATTCGAAATCCCGCCATAAGTTTTTGTCCAGATAGTATCTCCGTTCAGGTCAACTTTTATAACATAAATATCACTTTTGCCGGCACCAAAAGAATTAGTAGACCCTGCAATTATAAAGTTGCTATCCTCAGTCTGACATACGCAACATCCCTCATCACTATTAATCCCGCCGTAAGTTCTTGTCCAGAGGGTGTCCGGTGCGGATGCGGATAATGCGGTTGATAGTAAAAATAGCATAAGATAAATAATGTGTTTTTTCATAGTTTTTCCACCTACTTCATTAATATAAGTTTTTTTGTCTCCTTGTAATTATCGGCAATGAGAGTAGCAAAGTAAATGCCTGCCGATAACCCTTTTGTATTTACTGGGACATTATAATTCCCTGCGGGTTTGAGTTCGTTGACGAGAGTTTTCACGCATCGACCCGATAAATCATAAAGTTTCAAGGAACAGTCCCGACTGTCCCCTACGGAGAAGGAAATAATTGTTGATTGAAAATACGGATTTTGACTTGCCCTGAGCATAGTCGAAGGGGTTTTAATATTTGATTTTCCTTCTTCCACCCCCATACATCCGCAATTAGTGGAATTACTAATATCGTCAAGCGCATAAATAGTGTAATTCCACCCAATACCAACCACCAATTCTACGCATCCATCATTATCAATGTCTGCAATAGCTATGTCGTGAAAATCACTGTATAATTGTTTTTCCCATAAAAATGAGCCATCTTCGCCATTAAGACAACGTAAATAGTTATCCCTATTAGGGACAAGAACTTCAAACCTATTATCCATATTAATATCAGCAATGGAAATGCCTCTATGAACAAAACCTGTTGTCACATAACTCCATTTTAGAGTTCCACTTACCCCGTTAAAGCAATAGGCTTTTTTGTCATTACTTCCAATTACTGCTTCCAGTGTATCGTCTTTATCCACATCTGCTATTGCCGGTGAAGATAATATAATATCTCCAGTTGTATAACTCCATTTCACTTCTCCGGTTACTCCATTAAGACAATAAACCGTACTGTCATTACTTCCAATCACTACTTCTATCGTATCATTATTGACATCTGCTATTGCCGGAGAGGAGCGTATCGTTCTCCCAGTTTTATAACTCCATTTTACATTCCCGGTTATTCCATTAAGACAATAAACTTTATTATCCCAACTTCCAAATACTATTTCTATTGTATCGTCTTTGTTGATATCTGCTATTGCTGGGGAAGATTCTACATACCCTCCAGTTGTATAACTCCATTTTACTCCTCCTGTTATTCCATTAAGACAATAGACTCTGTCACTTCCAACTACTACTTCCATCGTGTCATCTTTATCAATATCTGCTATTGTTGAGGAAGAGACTACAGCATTATTTCCAGCCTTATAACTCCACTTTATTCCTCCCGTTATTCCATTTATGCAATAAATTTTAGAGTCATTACTTCCGATTACTACTTCCATCGTATCGTCCTTATCCACATCTGCTATTGCAGGCGATGGTCTGACAATTTGCCCTATTAAATAGCTCCACTTTACTCCTCCTGTTATTCCATTTAGGCAATACACCTTGCAGTCGTCACTTCCAAATACTATCTCCATAGTATCATCTTTGTCAATGTCTGCCACTGCTGCACCATAGGATTCCATTCCACCTGTTTTGTATGACCATTTTACTTCAGGCGCGGACATCATAGCCCCTCTCATCCATTGCAGATGCGTATTCTCAAGTGTTGCCCCATATTTAGTCCACGTGCCACTTGCATAAGTCTGTTGAAAAAGAAATAATGCTAGTATAATTGTCATTTTCTTATTTCATCAAAACCAATTTCCTCGTCTCTTTAAAACTGCCTGCTGTTAGTCTCACAAAATATATTCCTGTTTTTAATTCTTTTGCATTCAGGTTTAGATTATAACTTCCCGCAGGTTTTTCTTCATTAACTAATGTCTTCACACAACTTCCCGAAATATCGTAAACGCTTAATATCACTCGAGTTCTAACGGGTATGAAATACTTTATAACTGTAGATTTAATAAACGGATTTTCAGTTACCCTGAGCGTAGTCGAAGAGGTTCTAACATTTGATTTTTCTTCTACTCCTATTCCCTCATAAAGTGCTCCCCATGTGCGGACACAGCCATAAGGGGGTCCCGCAATACCCGAGTAAAGAACAAGACACCTATTGTTGTCTCCGTGAGATATTACAGGTGAATATTGATTCCCCTTTGCCGATATAAATGGCGTTGCGTTTATTACGGCACCTCCTTCACTTACCTTTGCGCTATGAATGTCATACTGACTTCCATCGTGTCCCTCCCATACGATAATGTAATTTTCCCCATCAAAGGCAACAGAGGTGTTGCGTTCATAATCAGGTAAAGTGCTTATCGGTATCCCGGATGTATCAAGCAAAGTACCATCGGTATCTACTCTTGCACCATAAATATCATAGTTGGTAGAAGTCCATACAACTAAGTAATTTTGCTTGCCAAAGGATATGGATGAATTTCCGCCAAAAGTAGAAATTTGAATAGGAATAGTATCTATCACAACTCCACTACTGTTTATTCTAACGCCGTAAATATAGTTGTTTTGCCATACAACTAAATAATTTACTCCATCAAAAGCAACCAAAGGAACTCTATTCTCCCCGGATAAAGCTATTTGTATCGCATTTGTATCTATTATTACTCCTTCTTTATTTACTCTTGCACCAAGAATAAATTGATAAGTGTAAGGGTACTTCCCAACTCCGTTCCATACTACAAAATAATTTTGTCCATCAAAAGATATTGATGGACTGGAGGAAGATAAGGAATCTGAATTATAAATCTTCATGCCGGGCGTATCCAATACAATTCCTTTAGAATCAACCCTTGAACCATAAATCGAACCACTATCGCTCCAAACTACAAAATAATTCGAGTCGCCGAAAATTAAAGAAGGCTTCTGATTATAGGTAATAGGGGATATAACAAAAGCTTTTTCATCTAAAACATTTCCATCTGCGCTGACTCTTGTCCCATAAATATTTTGTTTGTTACTTCTGTAATCAACCCATGTTCCTAAGTAATTTGTCCCGTCGAATGCGACTGAAGGATATTGTTGCCCGTTTGCGGAAATAGATAAAAGTATCCCGGGAGTATCTATAACCGTCCCATTACCTCCAACTCTTGTGCCATAAATAGATTTACAATAGTCAGGCATAACTTGTTCCGAACGGGCGACAATAAAAAAATCCGTTGAATCGGATACTGCCGATGGTTCATGTCCTGTAATTGTTGGAGTTAAAGCGAAAGTGTCTATTATACTTCCATCAAAACCAATTCTCGCGGCGCGAATACCGTGCTCAATGCTACTTGAATCCTGCCAGGTAACAAGATAGTTTGTTCCGTTGGAAGCTACTGAAGGATAAGACGGATTATATGATGTACTCATATTAGATATCAATTTTCCTGTTGGTTTGTCCAATACAACCCCATTTTTACTTATTCTTGCTCCATAAACACCATAATGCCCGCTGCGATACTCGGACCATGCAGTAAAATAATTCGTGTCGCCGAAAGTTACAGAAGGGTTGCTTCCTCCTGTCGGAGTAATGAGTATATTAGAAGTATCTATCAAATCTCCCGTTAAAGAAACTCGCCTTGCTAAAAGCCCGCTATCTCCGGATGATGCAAAACCTGCACTCCACACAACAAAAAAATTGTCGCCGTCAAAAGCAACGGAAGGACACACTTGATATGGAGCTGCTAATATATTGAGCGTATCTAATACAACGCCCGTTCTATTTAATATCACACCATGTATCCCTTTAGAAAGACTTTGCCATACGATAAGAAAAACCGTATCCCCAAAAGCAATAGAAACATTTCCTATAGTGTCAGGCGCAATCCATATTGGAATATCATTTGTGTCCAATCTACTTCCATCAGTTCTTATTCTTGTACCATAAATATTAGCGCTTACATTGCGATAATCTTGCCATATCACTAAATAATTTTCCCCGTCAAAAGCTATACCCGGAGAACCGCCCGAAAGGGATATCGGTATGTTAGACTTATTAAAAACTACCCCCGCAGGAGATATTCTTGCGCCATAAATAGCTGCAAAAAAACCACTGCGCGAATCCTGCCATACGGCGAAATAATTAACCCCATCAAAAGCTACATCAGAATTTCTTTTATAACCACTCGCTGCGCCATAGGTAACACTAGTGTCTAATATAAATTCATTGCCTTTTAACTCGCTTGCCGAGGATACTCCTGCTCCGATTAAAACCAGAATGCTAAAAATCAAAAACGAAACTTTTTTCATCTTCCCCTCCTAATTTATTTCATCCTCAAGTATCTTCATACTTAATATTCTCAAAACCTATCTTTGTCAATCTTAAATTCCATCTTTTTTCTGTTAGTTAGACTTTTCCCGCCTTGGCGGGATTAGTCTAACTTATCCAGCAAAGCTGGGTTGTCTGTTTTTATCTAAACTTTCTACACTATTTAATCTTTTTGTTTTCTGTTTTTCGTGCTCTTATCTGTGTCAATCCGTTTTAATCCCTGCCTGCCATTCTGTTTGGTAGATGTGTGTTTCTTTTCTGTTAGTTCTTCTCTTTTTTCCGTGTATTTCTGTGTCATTCTGTGGCTAAAGATTTTATTTGTTATCTGTTTTTCTTTTCTAATCTCTTACAATTCTCTTTCAATCCCTGTTGAAAAATTCTGTTGTCTGTTTATTCGTGTGTATTCGTGGATAACTCTTTATAATCTATATTCCGTGTAAATCCCTGTTAGGAGTTTACCCCGCTGTGGCGGGGTGGCTTTTTGTTAGTTAGAGTTCGTGAAGGATGAACGTTACTCTAACTTATCCAGCTCAGCTGGGTTCTCTGTGTACTCTGTTATTTTTCTCAGTGTACTCTACCATTTTCTGTTGTTTTTCCATTCTATGTCTTTCTTCTCTCTGTGTCCTCTGTGGTTTGATTCTATAGTTTCTTTCCGTTCTCTATTTTTTGGGATTGTATTTATGTTTCGTAGTCCTACATCTGTCGTGGAATAGTCCTGATCCTGTTACAGAATCTGTGGACAAATCTCGGTTTACAACTGCCTACCGCCCGCTTCTTCCTGCCTACGCCTTCTTCGGCCTCTTCACACCATAACGAGAACGTGATTGTTTTCTTCCTTCAACTCCCGTAGTATCCCTTGTTCCCCTTATTATATGATATTTTACTCCCGGCAAATCTTTTACCCTTCCACCCTGAACTAATACAATCGAGTGTTCCTGTAATGAATGCCCTTCTCCCGGTATATAACATATAACTTCCTGTCCCGTCGTAAGCCTGACCTTTGCTACCTTTCTCAATGCAGAATTAGGCTTTTTCGGAGTTACCGTATACACCTTTACGCATACTCCTCTTCTTTGTGGAGCTCTTTTTAAAGCTGGCGCTTTAGATTTTGTTGTAACTACTCGTCGCGGTTTTCTTACAAGTTGATTTATTGTTGGCATTTTTTCTCCTTTATTTTTCCGGCATTAAAGCAGTTTCTTTTATAAAAATATTTGAAGCTTTTTCTACCGCAGGAATCGGTATCACAGGTACTGGCTCCGCCCTTAACTTCTTCATCCCTGTACCCGCAGGTATCAAGCTTCCCAATATTACGTTCTCTTTTATTCCTCTTAATCTATCCTTTTTACCACAGAATGCTGCCTCAGCTAATACTCTTGTCGTTTCCTGGAAAGATGCAGCAGATATAAATGACTCTACCGTCAATATCGCTTGCGTAACTCCTACAAGTATCGGTTCAAACGTAGCACCTTTTCCGCCAACGTTTACAAGCTTCTCGTTTTCTTCTTTTAATTTTATCTTGTCCACGATTTGACTTTCCACAAATGATGTATCACCGGGCTCTTTTATACGAATTCTTGATAACATCTGTCGAACTATTATCCCTATGTGCTTGTCCGAAATATCCACTCCCTGCAACCTATATACTTCCTGTATCTGGTTGACAAGAAATTCCTGGGTTTCCTGGACTCCCTTTATTGACAATATATCATGCGGATCTACAGGCCCCTCTGTAAGCTTGTCACCTGCTATTACTTCTTCACCATTGTAAACAAGTAAATGCTTGCCATACTGCACACGATATTTCCTCGATTCATGCGTCCCGTGTATTTCAACAATTCGATACCCGCGCTCAGGTGCCTTGAATTCTACTGTCCCGTCTATCTCCGTAACTATCGCCTTTTCCTTGGGATGCCTTGCTTCAAATAATTCCACAACCCTTGGTAATCCTCCGGTAATATCCCTTGTCTTTGAAGTGTCTCGCGGTATTTTTGCTAACAAATCTCCCGGATTTACCTTGCTACCTTCTGGAATAAGTATGTGCGCTTTCGCCGGCATAGGATATGATTTTAACACCTTTCCCTTTGCATCACATATTTCCAATGTCGGGTGAATCTTCCTGTGCATAACTACTACAGGATGCTTTCTCCCGGTTCTTTCATCATATTCCAATCTGTATGTTAAATTCTCTTTTAATTCGTGATATCTGACTTCTCCTTCTATCTCCGAAAGTATTACTATCGAATAAGGATCCCATTTGAATAAAACCGTATCCTTCGCTACCTTCCCACCATCATCCACAACAACTATCGCTCCATAAGGAACTTTGTATCTTAATCTGTTATTGTCAGCCGTAAGTATCATTTTGCCGTCTTTTTGTATAACTATGTTCTCTCCCGTTTTCTTTTTCGAGATTACTAAATTTTCAAATTTTATCTGACCGTCAAAAGAAGCAGTCATTTCATACTCTTCTATAATCCTTGTTGCAATACCCCCGATGTGGAATGTTCTCAACGTTAACTGCGTTCCCGGTTCTCCTATTGATTGAGCCGCAATAACTCCTACCGGCTCTCCTATCTCTACTAACCTGCCCGCAGATAAATCCCTGCCATAACATTTCCGACATATACCCGTCTTCGATTCACAGGAAAGAACCGACCTTATAGTCACTCTCTCTATTCCACACTCTTCTATCTCTTTTGCCTTTTCATCCGTAATTTCTGAACCTGCAAATACTATAATCTGTGAAGTTATCGGGTTAATCACATCTTCCAGAGCAGAACTTCCTTTTATTCTGTCCGCAAGAGATTCTATTGTCTTCTCTTCTTCTTTAATCGCTTTTACTTGTACTCCCATTATAGTTCCACAATCCTCTTCCGTTATTATAACATCCTGCGCAACGTCTACAAGCTTTCTCGTAAGATGCCCTGCTTGAGCTGTTTTTAACGCCGTATCCGATAATCCCTTTCGAGCTCCGTGTGTCGAAATAAAATATTCAAGCACGTTTAAACCCTCTTTAAAGTTCGAGTTAATCGGCGTTTCTATAATTTCTCCTACTTTCCCGCCTAATCTCGGTCTCGTCATCAATCCTCTGTTTCCAACTATCTGACGAACCTGATCCATATTTCCTCTTGCTCCCGAACTTGCCATCATATACAAAGGATTAAACCCATTCTTATCTTTTTTAAGCATACTTAAAGTCTCGTTTTCTATCTGTGTTGTTGCTTTCGTCCAGATATCTATAACCGTGTTGTATCTTTCGCTTTCTGTTATTTGCCCCTGCTTGTGAACGTCATTCACTCTCTCTACTTCGTGATACGCACCCTGCACTATCGTCGCTTTATGCGGAAGAGTTACCATGTCATCTATTCCTATCGTTAGCCCCGCCTTCGTCGCATATTTATAACCCATATCTTTAAGGTCATCTAATAATTTTACCGTTCTGGTATTACCTATTTTTTTATGAGTATCGCTTATTAACCTGCCGATACCCTTTCTATCCATAGTCTTATTCATAAACCCTAATTCCTCCGGAGTTATCTGATTTAAAATAACCCTTCCCGGAGTGGTGTCTATAAAGGATTTAATAACCTTATCTCCCTTCTTCTCTTCTATAAGATACTTTATCTTGGTATGGAAAGTAACAACGTTATAATTCAATGCAGCTTCTATCGCATTTATATCGTCAAATACCTTCCCTTCTCCTATTTCACCCGATTTTTCCTTGGTTAACCAGTATATCCCTATAACTGCGTCCTGTATAGGAACGGATAATGGTTTTCCATTGGAAGGAGATAAAATATTATTTGCCGAAAGTATTAATATCAAAGACTCCATCTGCGCCTCAACCGATAATGGCACATGAATGGACATCGTATCTCCGTCAAAGTCCGCATTAAATGGCTCACAAATTAATGGCGAAATACGAAGAGCCTTCCCTTCTACTAATTTTGGGAAAAAGGCCTGTACCGACAAACGATGCAAAGTCGGCGCACGATTCAATAATACAGGATGTTTCTGTATGATGCGTTCCAGAATCTCCCAAACTTCCTTCGCACCCTCTTCTAATAATCGCCTCGCTACTTTTACCGTTTGTGCATATCCCTCTTTTTCTAATTCTCTTATAATAAAAGGTTTGAAAAGCTCAACTGCCATCGCTTTGGGAACACCACATTCATAGAGCTTTAACTCGGGGTCAACCACAATAACAGACCTTCCTGAATAATCTACCCTTTTTCCTAATAAATTTTTACGGAATCGCCCCTGCTTCCCTCTTAACGCATCAGATAACGATTTAAGCGGCCTGTCCCCTTTCCCTTTTACCGGAACCTGTCGTCGTAAATTGTCGAAAAGAGCGTCTACTGCCTCTTGCAAAAGCCTGCATTCGTTCTTTATTATAACTTCAGGAGCTTTTATGTTTCTTAAATTTTTTAAACGATTGTTTCTTGTAATTACCCTTCTATATAGGTCATTCAAATCCGCATTCGCATACCTGCCGCCTTCTAATCCAACAAGTGGCCTTAAATCCGCAGGTATAACGGGAATAACTTCTAAAACTCCCCATTCAGGTTTAATATGCGCTTCCCTTAAACCCTCTACAACACTCAAACGGGATAATAATTTCTTGCGCTTCTCTGCAGAAGTTTCTACCTTTATTAATGTTCTTAATTCAGTAGATAATTCCTCCATGTCAAGCTCTTTTAATAAATTATAAATCGTATCCCCACCCATCCCTACGGTGAATTCTCTTTTATCCTGTTTCGAATCTTCTTTTTTACCTTCCTCTCCCATCTTTTGAAGACTCATTCTTACATCCTGATAATCTTTCTCCGATATAATGGATCCCTTCTTATAATCCGTATTACCTGGGTCTATTACTATATACGATTCATAATAAATTATTCGCTCAAGCTCATTCACTGATAAATCCAATAATAATCCGATTTTCGATGGCGGAACTTTGTAATACCATATATGCACAACTTTGGCCGCAAGATTTACATGCCCCATCCTGTCTCGCCTCATCTTCGATGGACCAACTTCTACCTTACAGTGCTCGCATAATATCCCACGATACCTTATCCCTTTATACTTTCCACAACTACACTCGTAATCATGCACCGGCCCAAATATTCGTTCACAAAACAACCCATCCGGTTCAGGCTTCTGAGTCCTATAGTTTATAGTCTCAGCTTTGGTCACTTCACCTCTTGACCAGTTGCGAATAGTATCGGGAGAAGCTAATTTTATTTGTATTGTATTAAAATCCATCTTTTTATCTCCTTTAGAAGCCTCTTAGTCCGCTTCGGGCGAACTTAGAGCTTCTTATCCCGCTCCGCGGGGTTACGAGCTCTTAGCTTGCTCAGGGCTCGTTATCCAGCATCGCTGGATTACAAACCCCACTAACTCGCTTAAAACCCGTCATCTCAGCTCCGCTGGGTTAGAAGTTCTCTAAAACTCCTTCCCCAAACAGAGTTTATTCTTTCAAAAATAAAGTTTCAAGACAAAGACTGTTTAATTCTTTTACCAATACATTAAATGAAGCCGGAATTCTTGGCTCTGGCATCTTGTGCCCCTTTATGATTGACTCGTATAATTCTCGTCTGCCGGGAACGTCGTCGGCTTTTATTGTTAACATTTCCTGTAACGTATATGCCGCACCGTATGCCTCAAGAGCCCATACTTCCATTTCTCCAAATCGCTGGCCTCCAAAATACGCCTTTCCACCTAATGGTTGCTGCGTTATTAACGTATATGAACCGGTCGAACGTGCGTGTATCTTATCTTCTACCATGTGATTCAACTTTATCATATACATATATCCTACTGTTACTTTCTCTTTAAATGGCTCTCCCGTTCTTCCATCTATTAATAATGCTTTCCCATCCCCTTCTAATCCCGCGCTTTTTAATTCTCTTACGATGTCTTCTATCGAAGCGCCGTTGAATCCGGGAGTTACTGCTTCATACCCTAACGTCTTCGCCGCAAGACCTAATGTAGCTTCCAATATCTGCCCGACATTCATTCTGGATGGAACGCTTAAAGGATTCAAAACTATGTCTATAGGAGTTCCGTCCTCAAGATGCGGCATGTCCTCTCTTGCAACTATTCTCGCAACTATTCCTTTGTTCCCATGCCTTCCCGAAAGCTTATCCCCTATCATCGCATTCCTTCTCTGCGCTATATATACTTTAACCTTTTTTAATACACCATGCGGTAATTCATCCCCGCGCGATATCCTTTCTATCTCCGTCTCTTCTTGCTTTTTTAACTCGCGAAGACGCTTCGTCTTTACTTTCGCATCTATGTTTAATCCTTTTACATATTTGGATAATCTTTCTATTCTGTTTTTTATCTCTTCCGCTCGTCGTTCTATTTCTTTCTTGTATAATCCGTCTTCCCCTTTTCTTGACAATATCTGTACGTCTATGATCTTCCCGTACCCTCCCGGCGGAACTCTTAGAGAAGTGTCCTTTACATCCCTTGCTTTTTCTCCAAATATTGCCTGCAATAATCTCTCTTCAGGCGTAAATTCTCGTTCCCCTTTCGGTGATACTTTCCCTACAAGAATATCGTCATAATCTACTTCTGCCCCTACTTTTATTATTCCAAATTCATCCAGATATGCTAAAGCTTCTTCAGGAACACTCGGTATGTCTGATGTGATTTCTTCCGGCCCTAATAACGTATCCCTGACTTCACATTCAAATTCCTGTATGCTTACCGATGTAAACTTGTCTTCCCGTAATAAGTTCTCGGAAATCGCCATAGCATCATTAAAATTGTTCCCTAACCACGGCATGAATGCTACAAAAATATTACAACCAAGAGCTAATTTTCCGTCTTTAGTTGCGCATCCGTCCGATAATATATCGCCTTTCTTTACACTCATCCCTGGTTTTACAGAAATATTCTGATTTATACACGTATCCTGGTTTGTCCTGTAAAATTTTACCAATCTGTAATAATCAAAATCATCCCCTTTGTCCCTCTTTACTATTATCTCATCCGCATCGGCCCTTACTACCTTGCCGTTGTTCCTCGCTATCGTTACACTTCCCGAGTCACGAGCTACATAACTTTCCATATCCGTCCCGACTAAAGGAACTTCAGGGAATAAAAGAGGTACCGCCTGCCTTTGCATGTTTGATCCCATCAACGCCCTGTTCGCATCGTCATGCTCAAGAAACGGTATTAATGCTGTGCTTACCGAAATGAATTCCTGAGGTGAAACATCTATGAAATCTATCTCTTCCCGCTTAACTATCGGATAATCTACACCTCTTCTTACTAAAATTAATGGCTCTTTAAATTTTCCGTCTTTGTCAACGGGAACATTCGCATGCGCTATATAATATTTGTCCTCATCGTCTGACGACAAATATATTATTTCATCCGTTATTACTCCCTTCTTCACTTTGTAATACGGCGCTTCCATTTCCCCGTCTACGTTTATTCTCGCAAATATCGCAAGCGAAGTTATGATTCCTATGTTCTGACCTTCCGGCGTCTCTATCGGACATATCCTACCATAATGCGAATGATGTACGTCCCTTACTTCCAGACCCGCAGTTTCCCTCGTTAACCCGCCTGGCCCTAACCTTGAAATCCTACGCTTGTGCGTTAATTCTGCAAGCGGATTCGTTTGTTCCACATACTGCGATAACTGCGATGTTCCAAAAAATTTCTGTAATACTCGCTCTATAATCGTCGGATCCATTACCCCTGATGGCGTTACCTTCTCCTTCTCTTCTAATAACATCCTTTCTTTCATTACCCACGTAAGCCTCGATAACGCTATCTTAAACTGGTCTTCAAGCAACTCGCCTGCGCGGCAAAGCTGTTTGTTCCCCAAATGGTCAAGGTCATCCTCTTTCTCGTTTCCTTCAGAAAATGCCATTAACCCGCGAATAACATTGATGAAATCATCCGGCGTTAAACTTAACTCCTTACCGGTAGTGCCAAACCTCTCATTCAATTTCCTACGCCCTACTTTCGCTAAATTAAATCTCGTTGCGCTAAAATATAATTCCTTGAAAAACTTCTCCGCTAATTTTACGTCCGATATCTTTACACCCCTTAATAATAAATATATTTTCAATAATGCCGTATCCCTGTCAGGCACTTTGTCCTTGTTCCACGTCGCTTCTATAAATGGAACCTCTTTCGAACCCTTCTTAAATAACTTCAACTGCTCTTCAAGTGTCGCATAACCAAGCACCTTCAAAAGTGTCGTAACAAGTAATTTATGCCCCTTGTCAAGATTTATCCATAATATGTCGTTTACATCAGTGTAATACCTTATCCACGGGCCTCTGTATGGTATTATTTCTCCCATAAAAAGACGTTTCCCGGAAGCATGTAATTCTTCCGAAAAATACGCGCCCGGGGCTCTTCTTAACTGGTTTACTACTACTCTCTCTACCCCGTTTATTATAAATGTCCCTCTCTCGGTGATTGCAGGAAGCTGCCCGAGATATACGTTCTGCTCTATGGCCTCTCTTAAGTCTCCTTCGGGTTCTCTTGCATAAAGTTTAAACTTCGCATGCAATGGACAACTAAATGTCCTCCCCTCTCTTATAGCCTCGCCATCCTTACATACATTCGACCCTATGTCATACGAAACAAACTCTACCCTGTACCTTTGATGCGTATCCTCTATGGGAAATATCGCCATAAAAGCTGCCTGTAATCCCTTTTCTTCTCTATTACTTATGTCCGTACCGGGTTGCAAAAACTCATTGTACGAATCTATTTGTAATTGAATTAGATTCGCTTGTAACGCTAACTGCTTTACCTTGGTAAACCTTTTTATCATGTGGGTCTACCTCCTTCTATTTATTTCGTTTGTTTACAAGCCCTCATTTTTATCATAGAGCTTGTTATCCAGACTCTGCTGGGCATTCCCTGCCTGCCTGCCTGCCGTAGACATGGCGAAAGCGGGAATCCATCTTATCTGTAATATTGTTATTATTTTATTCATTCTGGTTTTCCCGCAAAAAACGGGAATCCAATATTTTAATGTTAGAAAGCGCCTACTTGACGATAGACGAGTATGGAAAAATAATAAAAATCTTTCGAAGAGTTTTGATATGAAAGACAATTGGGAATATATTCAAACCTACTTAGCCCGATAATACCCCCTTACTTATCTTATTATAAGAGTTAGTTTTTAAACAGAAAGGTTATTATCCTATATAAATAAAATTTGCTTGTCAACCTTTTTTTACACTTTTTTATACTTTTTTTCCTTATTATTTTTTAACTACCATATATTGTTGTCTTCTTCAAATTTATCCCAATTTATTGTATGTTTGTATTCGTAGGAGCGAACAGCGTTCGCCCGTTTTGTTTACAAGTTGGGTCAGTTTCCGCCTCAAGCGGATTACCCCGCATTTTGAGGGACACGAGAATTCTATTCGTGTTAATTCGCGTTAATTTGTGGATAAAATTATTTTTGTTTTAACTTTCAGTCTTCATGTATAATCCTGTTAATCCTGTCAGAATTTTATGTGTGTTTCTTTTTTTGTACATTAATGTTGGAGTTTACCCCGCATGTGTATTGTGCGGGGGGGCAAATCTTTGTTTCTTTTCCACTCTCCGACAAAAAGATTGACAAAAATACTCTTTCAGAATCAGAATATTAAGTTCCGTATCGACATTAGTTTGTAGGCACAACTTGCCTGACGGCAGTCAGGATTTCAAATGGAACATCTGGGACATCCCGCTCAGGCGGCGACCGTTTTTGGCGGTGATTGTGCTCTTCGAACGTTAGCTTCGTAGTGCTCTTTGAACTTCGTAGTTTGTAGGCACAATTTCAAATTGTGCTCTTTGAACGTTAGCTTCGTAGGAGCATGAAATGTGGGAAGCATCTCCCGATGCTGATTTTTCCGTAGGAGCAACTGCCCCGCCTTTTCCTGTTATTGTATTTTCTATTCGTAGAGGCGAACGTCGAAGATCCCGCCATGGCGGTGGGCTGTTCGCCCTTTTTGTTTCTTCTCTATCTGTCTTATTTTCCTCTTTTTTCTACCCCACTTTAGTGGAGGGTTTTCGGGCTTTAGCCCTCTCTTTTCTACCCCACTTTCCTGCCTGTGGGTAGGTGGGGTGACGTCACCCCACCTTTCTTGCTGTCCCTATTTTTTTGTTGGATAGGCAGGAGCCTCTGCTCCTAATGTATTTTAACTTCGTAGGGTCTCCTGCCCGCCACTCTATTTGGCATTTGGTTACAATTTTTATTCTGTTTTTTGTGTTAATCTCTTACAAGTCTCTTTCAATCACTGTTTAAATTTTTTGTTCTGTTTTCTGCGGCAATCCTTATCTGTTGATCCTATGTTTATATCTGTTTTTTCTTTCTGGTTTAACTCTGAGAATTCTGCCTTTGTATTTGCTGTCTTTTCTGTGTTTTTAATTAATCTTTTTGTTATCTGCGCAATTCTGCGTCCCAAAAATTTTCTGTTCTCTGTTTTTTCTCACTCTACTCCTACAATTAAAACTTGACAATTTCCTTACGTTTCCATATCATTGTCCGTTGTTTTTTATTAACCGTAATGGAACTAAATACTTTTTTATTTGCATATAACACGTGCCCCTTTTTTATATACTTTAATTTATGAATCCAACAATCCCAAAATTAAAAATCGGCAACTTTGAAGCCACAATCCCCATCATTCAAGGCGGAATGAGTATCGGAATTTCCCTCTCCGGACTTGCATCTGCAGTCGCAAACGAAGGCGGTATCGGAGTTATCGGAAGTGCCGGTATCGGTATGCTTGAACCGGATTTTGTCAAAAACGTTAGCGCCGCCAATAAAAGAGCGCTCCAAAACGAAATCCGAAACGCAAAAAAACTGACAAAAGGAATTATTGGCGTAAATATACTCGTGGCTCTTTCCGATTGTGATGAACTTGTACTTGCCGCAATAGATGAAAACGTGGATTTGATTTTCCTCGGCGCTGGACTTCCTCTAAAAAACCCAAAAAATATGCCTCCCGATAGATTGACAAAAGCCTTAGCTAAAATTATTCCTATAGTGTCTTCCGCAAGAAGCGCACATATTATATTTCAATACTGGGCAGAACATTACAAATCCGTTCCCAATGCCGTAGTAGTTGAAGGCCCACTCGCCGGCGGACACCTCGGCTTTAAAAGAGAAAATATCGACAACCCTACTTATGCTCTGGAACAGCTAGTCCCTGAAGTTGTTTCTGCAATAAAACCTTTTGAAAAACAATTCAATAAAAATATCCCGGTAGTAGCCGCTGGTGGTATTTATACGGGAACGGATATTTATAAAATTATGAAATTAGGCGCAGACGGAGTCCAGATGGCAACAAGATTCGTTGCAACTCACGAGTGTGATGCTTCTCTGGCGTTTAGACAAAAATATCTAAAATGTGAGAAAAAAGATATCGGCATAATTGATAGTCCTGTGGGACTGCCGGGAAGAGCAATAATAAATCAATTTTTAGAAAATGTTTCTAAAAAGATGAATAACCCTCTTGTATGCCCATGGAAATGTTTAAGAACTTGCAATTTTAGAAAAGCCCCCTACTGCATCGCTCTTGCGCTTACTAAAGCTAAACTCGGAAATAATAAAGAGGGTTTCTGTTTTGCAGGCGCAAATGCATACCGCGTAGATAAAATAATCTCCGTAAAAGAACTAATCGACAGCCTACTGGCAGAATATAAAAAAGCTTCCTCCCTCTCCCCCGCCTAGACCTTTCCTCCCCAACAGCAAAAACAAACAGGTAAAACCCAACCACAGAGAACACAGAGACGTCAGGATAATTTTATTCTTCTCGGTGCCCTCTTTCTTTTTTTCTGTTACTCTATGAACTATCTTTTTTGTTTATCCTGTTAATCCTGTCGTATTCTTATCTGTTCTTTTTTCTGTGCTATTCTGTGTCTATCTGTGGCTTTTGTTTTCGTCTTCTGTTTCTTTGTACTATCTATATTTTATATCTGTGTACTCTGTAGCTAAAATCCTTTCTGGTTTTGTGGTTCTGTGCCATTCCATCTCTATTCTGTGTTAATCTGTGTGCCAATATTTCTGTATTCTTTTTATCTGTCTTAATCTTTTTCCGTGTAATTCTGTGTTAATCTGTGTGCCAATATTTCTGTATTCTTTTTATCTGTCTTAATCTTTTTCCGTGTAATTCTGTGTTAATCTGTGTGCCAATATTTCTGTATTCTTTTTATCTGTCTTAATCTTTTTCCGTGTAATTCTGTGTTAATCTGTGGCTAATCTTTCTGTATTCTTTTTGATAATTAAAAATTCTTGACACTTCTCTAAAAATTAATATCATACCCAATTACTATGGGCAAGTGGCGGAACGGTATACGCAACGGACTTAAAATCCGTTGCCCGCAAGGGATTGAGGGTTCGAGTCCCTCCTTGCCCACTCTTAACTAAATAAGTCATAATATTCGGGAGGCACTAGATGGCTATCATTAAAGACCTTAAAAAAGGCACTTTCGTAAGAATTAATAACGAATACTACACTATAGTTGACTATGCCCACATTAAAATGGGCAGAGGCGGCGCTGTTCAACGTGTCAAAATGAAAAGTGTTAAAACCGGAGCCGTTACCGAAAATACCTACAACCCGGATGAAAATATTGAAATAGTAAAGGTTAATGAAAAACCTATGCAATATCTCTACAAAGAAAGCGGATTCTATTACTTTATGGACCCAACTACCTATGAACAAACTCCCCTTGCTGAAAATATCATAAAGGATATCCTAAAATACCTAAAAGAACAAATGACCATCCTCGTGCTAATGGCTGATGAAGAAATACTCGGCGTCAGATTACAAAATTCCTGCGAACTCAAAATAATAGAGACCGAACCTCCTTTGAAAAGCGCTCGTATATCCGGCGGTCTTAAACCGGCAAAATTGGAAACCGGCGCAATCGTTCAGGTCCCCCTATTCGTAGAGGCAGGCGAAGTAATAAAAATAGATACACGAACAGACGAATATATTTCAAGAGTCCAGTAAAAAAAGATTATCACATCTATATAAAAGTGAAACGTCTGTTTCCTGTCATAAACTAAAATGCTCTTATTCTTACTACTTACCCTACAAACCACCCCCCAACTCTCAACTCTTCCCGTTTATAATGAATTACAGTTTGACCCCGTTCTTGGATTATATTTCCCCGATAAAATCAAAGACTATTCATGGGTTTTCACGGAACCCGCAGCCGGATTTGTCGGAGGAGCAATAGGTTACGGAGTAGGATACTGGCTCGGATATGCTTCCACAAAAAATTCTTTCACCCCCAGCGGCGCAAAAACAATGGGCAGAAACGCAGGCGCAGTCGGAACTGTCCCCGGTGCCGCCTATGCTATATGGCTAATCGGAGGCGAACTCGTGGAAAAAGAACAAAGCTCTTTCTTATTTACTTTCTTAGGTGCGCTTGTCGGTGGAATAGCCGGATATGGCGCATTATTAAAAATCGCAGGTGAAGGAGAAGTAGACCATTATCCTTATGTTATGTGGACTAGCGCTATGCTCGGCGGATTAACGGCTTTTAAACTCGCCATTAAAAAAGATAAACAGTAAGGGGAGGTAGGCCCCTATAATAAAAAAGAGTATGCATGGAAAGAAAACAGGTAGATTGAATTGGCTGTGGACTTCCATTTATCCGGTACTTTGTCATTCTGAACGAAGTGATTACAGACTCTTGGGCGATAGCGCCATTAGAGACTGTTATCCAGAAGCATGGCGTAGGAAGAATCTATTTTTTTTATGTCTTCTCATATTTTACCATGTACTTTGTCATTCTGAACGAAGTGAAGAATCTATTTTTTATGTCTTCTCAAGACTAGAATAAACCTATGAACCAGGAAGAAAAAGATATTTTTGTATTTAGCCTGATTGGTCTTATACTTGCATCAATACCGGGATTATTGTATATAACAAACTGTATCGGGGAAGAACTTTTTGAGGTATTTAATTATATTGGAAAATGGATTTTCATTGGGGGGTTAGGAATAAATATACGTACACTTACCCTTAGTAATTGGTTGCAAAACAACTTAAAACGAAAAATAATCCTTAGTGTTTTATATTCCAATGCCCTTCTTGCTCTCTGGTATTTTAATGACTACTTGTACCTTACTCAATGTTCGAATTATACTAAGTATCACAGTATGAAATCATTTTTTATAGTTTATTTATGTGCCTCTATAGCAATTTCCACAACTGATATCATATCCATAATCAAAAAACACAAAAAACTTAACAACCCTCTTAAAAAATGAATCAAAGAGAAAAAGACATTTTTGTAATTACTTTAATTGCCTTTGCAATATCCTTAACCCCCGGAATATTCTATATGACAAGCTCTCTTGGAAAAGAAGCTTTTTTTGTATTAACTTATATAGGAGATTTTATTATAGGAATAGGCTTAGGAGAAAACATACGCATACTTACTCGTAGTAATTGGTTGCAAAACAACTTAAAACTAAAAATAATTCTCACCGTTTTATATTCTAACGCCCTTCTTCTTTTATCATACACTTATTTTTATTTGTATTTCACTTCACGTGGAAACTATATCAAATATCATAATGTATTCTTTATATCTGCATTCTGTATATCTATATTAGCTTCCTCAACAATTATCATATACCTACTCAAAAAACACAAAAAACTCAACTCCCACCCCGCTTAAAAATATTTTTTTCTATCTGTCCTATATGACTTATATGTCCTATATGTCCCATTCCCTGTTTTTCTGTGTTTTATTACTCTAGTTCAGAGTCCTTTGCTAGATCTGTTTTAATTTTGTGCTCTGTTTTTTGTGCTTTAGTGTTTTAGTGGCAATATTTTTTACAGTTAATATTCTTCCCCCTAAACTCAAAAAACTTGACATCAGGCGTTTACTTTATTAAACTCTCCACTAATAATTATACAATAACAAAGAAAATAATCTTAATGAAATAAATTAAATTATGTGTTCTGTCTTAAGTCTCTTAAATTCTCATCCAATCCCTGTTAAAAACAAATCTGTTCTGTCTCTTTCTGTTCTTCTCTCTGCTCTTCTCTCTGTGCTCTCTACTTTTTACTCTCAATCCTCAGACTTTCCGTTCTCTGTTTCTGTTTTTATTTTCTCTCTGTGTTCTCTGTGGTTAATCTTTCTGTTCTCTGTTAATTTGTATATTTAATTTTTGATATTTAATATTTTAGACGGCCCTTAGAGCTTTAGCTCTTAGGGAATTCTATCCAGCTCAGCTGGAGATTTGATAAAAGGAGGCTTTATGCGTATCAAAAAATCTGTATTCGCACTTCTCACCCTCTTTGCTTTGTCGGGCTCGCTTCACGCCTTTGACCTTAATGATAAAGTAAAAGAGTTCACTCTCGATAACGGGTGGCGCGTTATATATATGCAACGTCCCTATTCACCCACAATCGCAATCAGACTGTTATTCCTTTCCGGTAGCACCGACGAACCTGCAAATAAAACAGGTCTCGCTCACCTTATAGAACATATGATGTTCAAAGGTACCAAAACTTTCGGCACTAAAGATTACAACAAAGAACTCCCTCTCCTCCTTAAACAAGATAGTTTGTATGCTAAATTAAAAAAAGAATCTAAAAAATCAAAACCCGATTCTCTGAAATTAACAAAACTTCAACAGGAACTTGACTCTGCCTGCGCTCTCGCAAGAGAATATATAAAACAAAGAGAAATATCCGAAATCTATGAAAAAGCCGGTGCCGTTGGTTTAAACGCCGCAACCAGTAAAGATTATACTATGTACGTTCTGCAAATACCCTCCAACAAACTCGAACTCTGGGCAAGGGTGACCGCCGATATAATCGAAAATACCGTTTTTAGAGGATTCTACGAAGAAAAAAACGTGGTAATACAGGAAGTAAAAATGCACAAAGATGAACCCTCAAGCCTGATGAATGACGAATTATTCAAAACTGCTTTTAAAGTCCATCCTTACGGGAAACTCATAGCAGGCCAGGTAGAAACCGTCTCCGACATAAATAAAGATGACTTAACGGCTTTTTGCAAATCCTATTATATCCCTTCTAACGGAATTATCGGCATAGTCGGAGATGTAAGCTTCGATGAAGCAAAAACTATCATAACTAAATACTTCTCCCACTTCCCAAAGAAAAAACTCCCCCCTCCAACATGGAAACCCGAACCTGTACAGACTTCCGAAAGAAGAGTAACTCTGGAACTCCCGGCTGAACCCCAAATACTAATCGGTTACCATACTCCCACTTATTCCGATTCCAACCCCGATGCCTATATCCTGGATGTCTTGTCTTCCGTTCTCTCAAGAGGAAGAACTTCCCGCCTTCATAAACAATTTGTAGAAACGAATATCGCCGCCTCCGCATACACGTACACAGGCGCACCCGGCAAAAGATACCCGAATCTCTTTGTTTTCAAAGGCGCTCCCGCAGCTTCCCATACAATTGCAGAAATAGAAAATCTCTTCTATAAAGAAATTGACAAAATGAAAACCGAACCCGTAACCGATTGGGAACTTAATCGAATAAAAAATGACGTCAAAGCGCAGTTCCTGAGCATAATGTCCAGTAACCAGTCGTTGGTTTCTCAACTTCTATACTACGAAGGTTTCTGGGGCGGTTGGGAAAAACTTAATGATTATACGAAAATTATTGATAAAGTTACCGCTCAGGATATCATTAACGTGGCAAATAAATATTTCACAAAAGAAAATAGAACCGTTATCACTTCCGTGAAAAAAGAATCGGGCAAATCAATACTCGATTCCTCCATTGAATACTACGAAAAGAAAACAGGTAAAAAAATAGACGATGATACGCTTGGCAAATTAAATATGCTCATAGATAATCTAAACCAAACTGAAAAAGCTGGCGGTCAAAAGGTGCCCGATGAACAAAAACTTAAAATTATTCGCCAGGTGCTGGATAGAGTCACCGGTGGGGAGGGAAAATGAAATACCTAAAAATAGCTCTCATACTATTTTTCGCAGCCGGCTTGTCCGCCGAAACATTCCAATACCCGGATATCGCCGGACTTACTTATAAACCGATTAACTGGACTCCTCAAAAACCCATCAGACGCCAGCTCGATAACGGTATCGTCGTATACCTGCTGGAAGACCACGAATTGCCTTTCATCGATGCAGGTATGTATATTAAAGCAGGTGCCCTCTACGACACTAAAGATAAAGTAGGACTCGCTGCCTTAACGGCACAAACACTCAGAGCAGGCGGAACTAAAAATATCTCTCCCGATGAAATAAATAATAAATTGGAATATGATGCTTCGGAAATCGAATTTAATACTTCCGGCTCTTATGTTCATTGCTCTTTTGCTGCTCTGAAAGAAAATTTCGATGCCACCCTAAACCTGCTCGTAGATATCCTTATGAATCCTGCTTTCCAGGAAGATAAATTCAAAGCAGAAGTTACTTCTGTGCAGGAAGGTATAAGAAGAAGAAACGATTCGCCCGTCGATGCAGGGCTCACAAACTTTACAAAAAAACTCCGTAAAGGACACCCCACAGGATGGTTCACTACACTGGAAACTGTAAATAATATTTCCCGTAAAGACGTAATCGCTTTTCATAAAAAATATTATGTCCCCGATGGCGCAATAATCGCTATAGCCGGTGACTTCAACGCAGACTCAATCGTTAACGAATTAAACGTTGCCTTTAAAGAATGGAAAAAAACTAATGTCAAACTTCCGGTTATTCCTGATATACCTCTTAAATACGAAAGAAAAGTCTATTACGTTGAAAAAGATGTATCCCAGAGTACCATAATAATGGGTCATTTAGGTATCTTAAAAAAAGACCCCAACTTATACCCTCTCGAAATAGGAAACTATATACTCGGAGGTAGTATGAGTAGCTGGCTTCACAGGGCAGTAAGAGATAATGCAGGACTGGCTTACCTTATAAATAGCTACTTTACGCCGGGACAGTTATATAGAGGAAATATCGGAGCATTCTCCCAGACCGATGCGAAAAATACCGTAAAAACAGTAGAGATTATTCTTAGTGAAATAGATAGAATTACCAAAACGGAAGTAGATAGCATTGAATTCGCCAAAACTAAAGACGCTATCAAAAATAGGTTCATATTCAAATTCGAGTCTCCTTTTGATATAGTAATGAACCAGGCTTCTCTCGAATTCTTTAATATGCCTCTGGATTTCTATGACAAATATCTCGGGAATATAGATAAAGTTACAAGAACTTCTATGCTTGATGCTCTAAAACAAAACCTATTCGCAGATAAAATGGAAATTCTCGTCGTGGGAAATGCTAAATACTTTGACAAATCCCTCTCCACTCTCGGCACCGTAGAAAAAATTAAACTCGAAAAATAATTTCGACATATATCTGTCTTCGTAGGGGCGAAGTGCTGCTTCGCCCCTTTTTTGTTTGTTTATTGGGTAGGTAGGAGCCTCTGTTCCTACTGTATTTTCTCTTCGTAGGGACTTGATTCCTGACTTCCGTTAGGCCTTTTCTGTCTTTGTTGTCTCTTTTTCGTGTCCTTCTATATTTCGTACTTTCGTGGTAATCTTTTCTGTTGTCTGTTTTTCGTTCTCTGTGTCCGGAGTTTATCCCGCCGTGTCGAAGATGGAACATCCCGCCCTGGCGGTGATCGGGGTGGCTAATAATTTCGTCTGTTTCTGTTCTTATCTTGTGTAAATCTGTGATTACTTGGAGTTTGTTCTGCATGAACATTACTCCAAGTTATCCTGCTCAGCTGGAAATCTCGTGGTTACTATTTTGTGGTCTTTTTTCGTGATTTCGTGCTTTCGTGGCGAGTTCTTTCTTTTTCAATCTCTTCTATTCTCTTCCAATCCCTTTTTTAATTTTTCTATTTTTTTGTAATTTTATGGTTGTTATTTTGTTTTTCTGTGCCATTCTGTGTCTATCTGTGGCTAAAATATTTTCCGTTTTTTGTGGTTTTTTCTTCGTGTTTTCGTGCTGGAGTTTACCCTGAACTTGTCGAAGGGTGGCAGGTTTTTTATTCTACTATCTTCAATTCCGCAATCCAAAATCCAAATTCCGAAATCTAAAATTCCTACTCTGTTTTCTGTTCTTCTTCAATTCCGCAATCCGAAATCCAAATTCTAAAATTTCTATCCTTTCCTCTCCACTACCGCCAAGCTCTCCAGATGCCCCGTATGCGGGAACATATCGTACGGGAAAATCTCTTTCGTAATATAATTATTCTCTTCAAAATAATTCAAATCCCTCGTAAACGTAGCCGGCTGACAGGAAAGATACAAAATCCTTGATGGCTTCAATTCCACTATCCGCTCAACCACTTTCTGCGCTATCCCGCCACGCGGCGGATCTAAAATCACTGTACTTACTTCATCCTTGTAATCAAGTAAAACCTTCTTCACGTCTCCCTGCATAAAAGACACATTCTTTATGTTATTCAATCCCGCATTCCCGTCCGCCCATTTTATACATTCCTGCAAAAGCTCTATCCCGACAACGGATTTCGCCTTTTTCGCAACGTAAATCGCTATGCTCCCTATCCCCGAATACAAATCAAGCACGCTGTCTTCAGGTTTAATATAAGAAAGAAGTTTATCGTATATTTGTTCCGTTGTTTTTATGTTCGTTTGTATGAAAGAAAATACGCCAAACCTGTATTTGCTCGACCCGATTTGCTCTTCAAGGTAATCAATGCCTATCATTAATTCCGTTTTTTCCACTTTTATCGCGTCGCCTATGCTCGAAGCAAGCGTCCACAAAACACCTTTAATAAAGTTAAATTTTTCCGTCAATTTTTTTGCTAATTCATAAACCACTTGAGCATCCTCATATCTTGTTACGATATTCAACAACATACTATTATTAATCCCTTTACGAACTACGATATATCTCCAGAACCCTCTATGCGTAAACGAATCATACATAGGAAGTCCCGTCTTTTTTGCATACTCGCGGATGAACTCCAGTATCTCGGAAACATACGGAGAAAATATTTTGCATTCTTTAATGTCCACTATCTTGCTGAACGAACCCGCTTTATGCAGACCTAAATTCAACTCTCCCCTGATATCTACTCCAAAAGAAAACTCCATTTTATTTCTGTAATTCCATATATCCGGGGATGCAACAATCGGATGCACGACAGGTTCTGACTTTAATGTCTTATGAATGTTATCTTTTACCCATTTTTCTTTATATTTCAACTGTGACGCGTAATCACAGTTTTGCATTATACACCCGCCGCACATTCCAAAATGCGAACATTCGGGTTTTATCCTGTTCGGGGAGGGTTCAACAAGAACGTCCATAAACCCTTCCGCGTAAGATTTCTTATTCTTTATAATTCTGATTTCGCCTTTGTCCCCCGGTATCATATTCGGTACGAATATTACAAGCTTATCTTTTTTAACTACTCCGCTTCCTTCCGGGAATGCTATGTCTTCTGCCGTTAACAGGGAAGTGTTAGCAAGCCTGTTCACGGTCTCAACGGTTTTATCTATCGGCAGACCAACAATATTATTATAATCCCCTTTGTAAGATTCTACAATGTTTGGCTCTTCCTGTATCCCGTAAGCCCCGGCTTTATCCTGCCATGAAGCCGTTTTTATGTACTCATCCAGTTCGGAATCACTCAACATTTTTATTTTCACTATACTCTTAAACACAAAGTTCCGCACAATCACCGCCTGAGCGGGATGTTCCATATTCCCTTGAGTCTTTACGACAAAAACTCCCGTGTAAACCAAATGTTCTTTCCCGCGAAGCGTTTTCAACATATCCCGAGCTTCTTCTTCGTTTTTCGGTTTCCCGAATATCTTGTTATCTAAGGTAACTATGGTATCCGCAGAAACCACAATGCTGTCGTCTACTTTCTTGACGACGCTCATAGCTTTTTTCTCCGCAACCGTCAGGACATAATCTTCCGGCAGCATATTAGTTATGTTTTCGTCAACTTCAGGACTCATAACTTCTATTGTCGGGAATACTGCCTTCATCATTTCTATCCGTCTCGGGGAACTGCTCGCGAGAATCAACCTAACCGCAGGTAGAAAAGTTCTGTTTTTTAACATTGTATTTTATTATCCTAATGCCAATTCCACAAAAGTCAATGTTATTCGTTATCCCTTTTTTCTTCTTTTGGGATTGTCTGCCTTTTGTTTGTCATTCTGAACGAAGTGAAGAATCTCATTTTTTACTTTTCTTCTTTTGGAATTGCCTGTTTGTAGGGACACGATTTATCGTGTCCACATAGGGTAGAGTAGTCCGCCTGAGGCGGATTTAATGCCCTACTCTACTTTTTTACTTTCGTATATGAAAATGATATAATATCTGTCCGTAGGGAACGGGCATGCCCGTTCCGCATCTTTACTTTATTGGGGTAGGTTGAAGCCCTCGCTTCAACTTATATGCTTGAGAATCTTTTTAAATTACCCCGTTTATCTTTTCTGTTATTGTATTCTCTTTTTGTAGGGGTGAATGTCGAAGACCCCGCTCAGGCGGTGGGCATTCGCCCTTTTCTTTCTTGATTGGTTGAGCATTGGCGATTAAAAGCTCTTTCCGCCTCTGGCGGATTACTTACAAGCCCTTATGTCAATTAGGGATTGTTTGTCCGGAGTTTTTTACTGGAGAGATTTTTATCCAAAATTAGTTGGTTGGAAATCCGCCTCAGGCGGAGTAGGACAGGGCAACTCCCCCGTCTGTTTAGTTAGACCTCAGTTACAAAACTTTATATGAAGCTATTTGCAAGTCTTTGTTTTGAATTTTTATTCTTTTTCTATTGACAATTCAATAAAAAAATAGCACTACTATATATATGATTAATCCTGTAGTCGGTTACAAACTTGACCCCGGGGAATTTGGAGTTCCGTTTTCCGCAAGTGCCAGCAACTCCGGTATAAGAGTAATCGGCCACGAGTTAGGTAACCTCAATCGTTTCAGAATGGAAGCGATTAAAGAAGGCGGAACGCTGGTTTCCGCAAAAATTAGTCTTACGACGCAACTTGAAGGCCCGTTTGTAGCGGCTGTACAAGGAGAAACAGAAGTCACTATATCACACCCGGTAGATAAAAATGACATATCGCTAAAAACGACAAATCCTTCCCTTGAAAACGTTGAGAATAAAGAAAACAAAAAGAAACCGGAAGAATCATTGAAAGCTCCTTCACTTGATGAAAATAATCAAGAAGACGGGAACAAAAAATTAGTGGATAAACTTGAGACTGCAGATAAAGTTCTAACTGCAAAACTTAATGCTCTAAAACTTCAGGAAATGCAACTTATGGGAGATGATTCCCCTTCTTCTGAGGCAAAAAAGCAGGAACTGGAAAAAGCAAGAAAAGAGCTTGAAACCAAATTAAAGTATGTAGAAAAAAGTATCACTAACTTATCTATAAATAGTCCCGCAAACAAAACAGTAAATCTTAATAATGCTCAAAATACTTCCATTGATAATTTCAGCTATACCAATGGACAGACAGATATGTTCTTAAAAGGCTTATCCCTCAACCTCTTAGTATAAAAAACAAGTCGGGTAAACTTTCCCAAAAAGCAGATCAACCTCTGTCTATCTTTCTATTCGCCTATCCACATTTTGTCATTCCCGCGAAAGTCGTAGACCCCGTCCGCCTCAGGCGGAGCGGTGACAGGCTTGTCCGCCGTAGGCGGAAATCCATCTTATTTATTCTCTGCAATCTTCCGTCTTTCAATCCCGAAGGGATGATTGGATTATAGGCGGGGATGAAATCCCCGATAATTCAATTCCCCACAGCTCAAGCCCCAACGGGGCGCAGGACTTTCTGTCCATCTCCGTGTCACCACTTCCCCGTCTCCCTCATCTCCGCTGGGTGTCATTCCCGTGAAAATCGTAGATCCCGCCTCCTTGGCGGTGACGGGAATCCCTGCCTACCGCAGGCAGGCATCTTATCTTTTTCTGTGATTTGTTAATCTTTTAATTCCAAAATCCGCAGTCCAAAATCCAAAATTTCCCCTTCTCCGTGCCTGCCCGCCGTAGGAGGGCCAATCTGCGTCCTTACTTGGAGTTTGTTCCGATAGAAACTTATAAGAAGCCCTTTTCGCCTCTGGCAGATTACTTACAAGCTCTTACTTTAGTTAGAGCTTGTTGTCCGGAATCTTTTGCCGGAGGGATTTCTATCCAGCTCTTTGGGCTCTGCAGTGAAATCTTTTCGTTCCCTGTTTTCTGTTCCCTGTTTTCTGTTCTTTGTTTTCTTCCTACTTAACCCACTTAACCTACTATACTTACTCAACTCACTTTACTGTCTCAAAAACCTCAATCACCACCGGCACGCTGTGTTTCCCGTCTATCCTATCCTCTTCGTTCCCGGGCAACCCCCTTATCACCCGTCTGCATATTGACGGACTGTATTCGGGTTTCCCTGTTTCTGGCGATACTCTCTTGTAATAATAATGAATATAAAACCGCAAATGTTCGCTTCGCATCCGCTTCCCCCTTTTAATATAAGGGTTATCATATTCAATTACAACTTCCCTGAAATTAGGTTTTTGAGAAACGACTTCCCTTTTTGGTACTACCCCATATACCCCCAAGTTTCCCGCCCGTTCCTTCATACTCTTTTTTTCAGTTTCTTTAATTCCAAAATCCGAATTCCAAACTCTAAAATTCATACTTTCCATTACTTCTCGTATTTGCCATTTAAACCTCAGAGGTTCTATAACTGAATTCACACGGACTCTTTCCAAATCATTAACTGTCAGTCCGGAAGTTTTAAGTTTCTTTTCCAGTTCTTCATTAAACTGTTCCGGCGATATGTGAAAAAAGTCTCCCGTTATCCTGTCAAATATGCCTATTCCGATTTGGTTAACCGTTATTGGTTTTCTTCCCATAGTTCGCGGTACGAATATTTGAATCTCTTTTTTATCCATATCGTATCTGTTTGCGCATACGCATTTGGGCGGTTCCAGCGGTCCATTTGATATTTGAAGTTTCTCCCATCGGAGGTCGTTTCCTATATTCTGGTTATTCACGCTCATAAAATAATGATACCCCGTGTATGGTTTCATATTCTTGTTTTTCACAAGCGGTTCCCATATAGGATAAATCATATCTTTATTATAATTGGACGCTATTTTCCCCAACACGTTCATCCGCATATGTCCGCGCTTTGCATCTTTTGTAACCGTAGGTTTCCACGGCATCAAACTCATCGCAAATATCCCGCTTCTTACTTTTCCGTTATTATCAACGTATCTTCGTCTTGATAACAAAACACCGGTTGCGCCTTCTTTCGGTCTGAACCCCATATTTGCTTCTGCCTTATTTCCCGTCCAGCTCAATTTCCCGTATACCGTCCCGAAAGACCCCAGTACTCCGGGTATAGCTCCTCTTCCGGTAAGCAGTTTTCCGGGCGTCCTGCCTAAACTTCGTATTCCCATTGCGCGAAGTTTATCTTGTTTCGCCTTATCTAACCGTGCCCATCCCGTTTTTATTTCTTCAAACTTTTTCATCTGTTATTTTTGGCTTTTCCTTTCATTTCATCTGTGGTTTTCCCATTCTGTCATTCTGAGCGTAGCGAAGAATCTCTTACCTCGTTTCGTTTAGTTGGAGTTCGTAACGTAGGAACGTTACTCCAACTTATCCAGCTCAGCTGGACATTCCCATGAAAATCGTAGATCCCGCCTCCTTGGCGGTGACGGGAATCCCTGCCTACCGCAGGCAGGCATCTTATTTGTTCTCTGTAATTTGTTAATCTTTTCATTCCGAAATCCGCAATCAAAAATCCAAAATCTTAACCTTCTCTTCTTTTTTCTGCTGTTTCTTTGTCAATTTTGATATTTGCATTTTAATTTTTGATATGTCTTCTTATCCATCCGGTTTTTATCTCTTCAAATTTTTTCATTTTTGTTGCTTTTTTATGTTATTTAAGAGAATTATTTCACTGCGTCAAGAAGAAATTATATTGTTAAAACTTAGCAGAACATTCCTTAACTGATCTTAGGATATTCATTCTCTTGAAATTGTTTCCAGTTAGGATTAGTTAAAATTCCAGTATCTTTTTGAATCCTTTTCATTTGTAATTCATTCTCTTCTGTCCACTCTGGCATATCAAGTAAACCAAAACAATATGAGCATGTTGGTTTTATTCCCTTTTCTGTAGCAATGCCAATAACTTTTCTGTTATCCTTGAATGTTCCCCTGCAAACATAACAAAATGTTCTTAATGCTTCTTCTCTTTGAGTTATTGGAGTTTTATCATCAATAAATAAAAACGCGTATGTTACTCCCAAAATATTTTGAACTCGTCTGAATACATTATTTTCTATATCTTTATGAGCTTTTAAAGCTATTTCTAAAAAACTCTTAGCTAGAATTCTTCTTTCAAAACGAGATAACTTTGCCATCTCTCTTGCAATTTTTTCATATTCTGGATTATTAGACTCATGCGCTCGGTCAATCATACTGTCCCAACCATAACTAATCTTATTTTCTTCTTGTTTTAATTTATATTCTGGTTTATCTTTTAAAGCATTCCAACAGCCTTCTTCTAAGAAAACACCAGTACATTTATCCCAAGAATCGAAATTGTATTCGTTCATTAAATAGTACGCTAATAGTTCTTTTTCTCCTCCTGAAACAACTAATTCAAAGTTTTTTCTAGTAAACAATTTTTCTCTTTGTTTTAAATATTTACAAAAATCAGAAATTGTATCTAACTCATTTAATATAATTTTAATAGATTCCTTATTAAAAGTAGGGACTATTAATTTTTTTACTGTATCAATAGGGCAATAAAACACCTCTTGTTGTCCCATTAATAAAGAAATCAAATAAATTTCCTTGATTTCTTTAGGATTAAAATCCTCCTTTCCCCTTTTGGGATTTGCTAATTGAATTGAGGTTTTTAAATCAAATAATTGTCTTTTGGCTCCGGAAAGTTGTCTTAAATTTTTCTTTACTTCAGATTGATTATATTTTCCATCGCTGTCTATTTTTAAATCTTTAACTTGCCAAATGATTGCAATATTATCAAAAACTATTAGTAAATCGCAAAGCTCTTTATTGTCTGGTAATTTAGGATTTAAATAACACCAATCAGTTAAAAAGGTCTTTTGTGCTAAGTTATAAAGCATCTCTTCTGCCTTTTTGCCTTTTAGTTCAAGATATCTTTTATTGTTTTCCATATAGAAAGCAAATTAGGGACAGGGACTATCCCCGCCAAGACGTGGTGTTCTATTTTTATTCTTCATTCCGCGTCCCCCTTCCTCCAGCCCTCTGTCTTTTTACCCCACTCCCTTCTCCATCATTTCTATAACTAAAATACTTTTAAACAATCCCCTTGTCAATTTTTTTATATGTTATTTTTTAGCCCGAAATTCTTTCTGTGCTCTGCGATAATCTATATGAAAATCTTTTTTTATCTGTTTATTTGTTTTTCTATATTCAATTACTCTTTATGTTTTTCAATTTTCTAATTTTTTGTCTGCGTGCATCTGCGTAAATCTGCGTCCAAAAATTCTCTGTTTTCGTGTCTTTCTACCTTTTCCACCCACCATTTTCAAACACAACTTCATCATCAATATAGACAGTGCAATCCAACCTCAAATCCTTTACAATGTCCCAGTGAATGTTTGATTCGTTTCCACCCTCTTCCTCTTGAAATCCATATCTTTACTTATTTTTTCCATGGGTAAAAAGTCGCCGCGAGTCTAATAGTATTGAATGTTGAATTTAAGTAATATCCATTAGAAGAATAATATGTGTCATAAAAATTCCTACTACCAAACTTATAAGCAATATCTAATTTGAAATTACGCATCTTTATCCCCAAACCTGCAGTATAAGATTCTATTGGTTGTATAACTTCAAGGGATGGACTTGCTTGGAAAATATTTTCCATATTATAACCGCTTCTTAGATAAAAGTATTTTTTTATATTAAATTCCCCTCCTACCAGGATTTCCGTACACCAATCTTTCTCATTTTCTTGGTTCATCCCAAACGGATTTTTATCTACCAAAAACTCTATCCCAAGCCCTACTTTTTGAGCGTATGAATAAAAAATGCCTCCCCTGTATTCTATCGTTTTATATTCGTATGACATGTAAGCATTGTTCCCTGCTGTAAAATCAAATTCACTGCCTATATTAATCTTGTTCTCCCCACTTTTTATACTATAAACACCTCTAATATCTACGTTTTTCAACCAACCTGAAGAAGTCATTTGTGTAATTCCTGAATTTATCCCAACTTTCAACCTGTCTTCCAATGAATAGATTGCCTGTATTCCTTCTGTTTTACTTATCCCTGTACTTGACTGCATCTCCTGGATTTGATAAGCAAAAGTGAATCCTAAAATAAGATTCCCTCTAATTATCTTAATTGGATTAGAGCTTATTCCTGTGATGATTTTTTTGATATCATCATTTTTTTTATAGTTGATAGAGTCATTCTTTTTCTCATAATCCCAGGACATTTCAAACTCTTCGCCAATAGTAAACCATGGCAACTTATAAGCACCGGATAAAGAAAATTCTGGAAACTTGAAATTCCTCTCATAAGATTTATTGGATGTAGAGTAAACTTCCTGTAAGGACCAATCCCTATAATATGGCTCCAGACTAAATGCCATTTTAGATGTCCGGTAAGTAGTTTCATTACCTATCCCTTTACTTGGGAAAAAACGAACCCGGTCATCTCCTTCCTCTTTTTCTTGATAATATGAACCTTCGCCCTCTATCAATGAGTAATTTGAATCGTCTTCTATAAGTCCTGCTACATTGAACCCGAAATCGTACAGATTTAATTCATTAGATTCATCTTCTACTGCAAGACTAAGACTTCCCATTCCTGCAAGTCTAGATGAATATCCCCTAGAGGAAAACAACAAACATTGCAATATCAATATCCCGATTATAATCAACCTCATAAATTATAAAATTAAGTTAACATCAGCTCCACCACCCATCTCCCCCAATCCCCTCTACCATTTCTAATACCAAGTTGCTAACAATCTTTTGGGTTAGCTTACTTGGAATTATACAATAAACTCATATATATAGCATCTTTAGGTATAAAACTAAAATACTCTAAAACAATCACTTTGTCAATTTTTTAGTTTTATTAATTATTTATTATCCGTGGCAATCCGTGTAAAAGGAGTTTACCCCGCTGTGGCGGGGTGGCTAACAAATCTATTCTTTTTTTTAATCTCTTAAAGTCTTAGCAAGCCCTTTCCAGTTTTACTGGATTAGGGATTGCTATCCCGCAAAACGGGGCTTCAAATCCCTGTTAGAACTCTCTATTTTTCTTTTCTCTGCGAGCTTTGCGACTCTGCGGTGAAATTTTTATTCGTGTTAATTCGCGCCCCTGCCTACCGCAGGCAGGCATTCGTGGATACTAATTTTTTATTTGTTATATTTTACAATAAATTATAACAAGCCCTTAGGCGATAGCCTTTAGGTATTGATATCCAGCTCCGCTGGACAGTTTTTACTGTCTACACAATCTATACTGTCTAAACTTTTTCACCTACTTCCTCGCAAACCTCTCACACCCATCACTCAACTCTTTCGGCTTATCATCCAACCCGCATACTCTCCCCATCCCCACCTGAGTATACCTACAATAAAAACATTTCTTACTATCACGCGGATATTCAAAAATATCCAGATATTTCAATCTCAGGTTTTCCTTAAATGAGCCTTTGTACCATTCCCCTCCATATACCCAATCTTCCCACTTTTTTACATTCTCCGGCTGTTTTTTACGGTCTAAAAAATTTCCTAATCCAAGAATTAATACAAAAGATATTAAAAAAAATAATGTTCCAACGTTATATAAAAATCTACTCTGTTCAGATACAAGATGCGACAGAGCATTTAATGAGCCACCTATTGCTAGAAATATATATCCCAGACCAATATAAAATAGCTTTGCCTTACGCCAAAATTGTATCCCCACTCTAAAGCAAATAAACCCGCAGAAAAGCATTACACCCCAGGGAATTATTTTCCCCCACGGCTTCCAGAAAAAATATAATAAACAACCCACACCTAATGCTATAATACTAATCACAACTATCCCCGTCGTTAAATTCTTTCTATAAGAGTTCATATTCTTACCCCTCTTTGCAACACTTTCAAAATATTTTTAATATTATTTCACCAATATCAATCTCTTGCTATCTAAACGATTGCCGGCTTTTAAACTCACAAAATACACGCCGGATGATAGTTTCCCTCTGCCCACATCCGATTTAGAAAATTCTACATTATAACTTCCCGCTTCTTTCCCCTCCTCATTTACCAAAGTTTTAATAACTCTTCCGGTAATATCATGAATTGTAATTAATACCTGTGTTTTGCTCGGAATGTTATAATAAATACTAGTTCTTTCAATAAACGGATTAGGTGATATGTCTATTTTTGATCCCGCCTTGGCGGGATTTGATTTCTCCTCTACCCCCAGCCCCGTCGAAGACCACACATCATTATAAGCATCAAGATACAATCCTCCAATCACCCACATCTTATTATCAAAGATAACTGATGTATGAAGACCTCTTCCTACCCATCCTGCTGAATCTGTTGCTTGTGTCCAGTTCACCCCATCCGTGGAATACCAGACATCATTATAAAAACCAATCCCATTCCTTCCTCCAAGCACCCACATCTTATTATCAAATACAACTGATGTATGAGCAGTTCTTGCTGCCCATCCCGCCAATGCCGTAGCCTGTGTCCAACTTATCCCATCTGTGGAGTACCAAACATCATTATAAACAACACTATCATTCATTCCTCCAATCACCCACATCTTATTATCAAACACAACTGATGTATAAAGATATCTTTTTGACCATCCTGCTGAATCTGTTGCCTGCGTCCAACTTATCCCATCTGTAGAATACCAGACATCATCATAACTACCACTATCATTCATCCCTCCAAGCACCCATATCTTATTATCAAACACAACCAATGCGGGATATGACCTTCCTGACCATTCTGCTGAATCCGTCGCTTGTGTCCAGCTTATCCCATCAATAGAATACCATGTATCATTTCTATATGTATAATCGACACCTCCAATCACCCACATCTTATTATCAAACACAACTGATGTATGCCCATTTCTTTTTGACCATCCTGCCAATGATGTTGCCTGCGTCCAGCTCGCTCCATCCGTAGAATACCAAACATCGTTATAATTACCAAGCTCTCCCATTCCTCCAAACGCCCACATTTTATAATCAAATACAACTGATGTTTGGCTTACCCTTGCTGACCATCCCGCCGAATTTGTCGCCTGTGTCCAGTTCATCCCCGCAAAAATTAAACTACTAATAAAAAAATTACAAATCAAAACAGTAATAACCATAATGTTCCTACTAATTATTTTCCTCATCTCCCCTCCTCTTTTTGTATTAAAAACACCCCTATTCCCTTCTAACATTTCTAATACTAAAATACTTTTAATCAACTCCCTTGTCAATTTCTTTCTGTTATTTTTCAATCTTGTGCAAATCGCACCTGCCTACCGTTTTTTCTTGGTAGGCATTAATCCTGCCTGCCCGCCGCAGGAGGGTTAATCCTGTCAAAGTTTTCTGTTCTCTGATTTTCTGATAACCTGATACCCTTCCTATAAGAAGCCCTTGAACGATAGTGATTAGGGATTCGTATCCAGCCCAGCTGGACTGATATTCTGATCCTCTGATATACTCTATGTTTTACTTTACTCTGCGACCTCTGCGGCTTTTTGTTCTGTGATAATCTTATTATTTATGTTCTTATGCTCTCTAATCTTTTTCCCCAATAAAAGTTTGACATTTCCATATTCTAGAATTAAACTTCCAAACACTATGAATAACAATAAAATAACCGCATTACAAAAAAATATAAAAGAAGTCGATTTGTTCCTTATTACCGGCATAAACAACATCTTCTACCTTACCGGATTTACCGGCTCCAGCGCCGTTCTCCTCGTAACTAAAAAAGATGCCGTTTTCTTTACCGACTTCCGATACAAAGAACAAAGCGCCCGCGAAGTTAAACTCGACTGCCGAGAGGCAAGTTCCGCTAAAATCGTTATAGTAAAAAATTCCTTGTGGACTGAAATCATATCCCATTCCATTTTCAAAGGCGTAAAAAAAATAGGATTTGAATATAGCATAGACTACTCAGCTTATGAATACCTGAAAACTAAACTAAAAGGCAAAAAACTTATCCCTCTAAGAAATAAAATAGAAGACTTCCGAACCATAAAAAATGATTACGAAATCGCAACCATAACTAAAGCCGTCGAAATCGCCGATACCGTATTCGCCTCCATAACCCGCCTCATAAAACCCGGCATATCTGAAGAAGAAATCGCAGTCGAATTCGAATATCAAATACGCAAAAATGGCGGCTCAGGCATTTCCTTCCCGACAATCGTAGCTTCCGGTCTAAATGCCGCACTCCCCCACGCTATCGCAGGTTCAAGAAAAATAAAAAACGGCGATACCGTTGTTTTCGATTGCGGAGCAATATACAAAAAATACTGCTCGGATATGACACGAACACTCATAATCGGTAAAAACCCTCTCGCTGAAAAAGTTTATAAAATAGTCCTCAACGCACAAGAAACGGCAATCAAAGCCATAAAACCGGGAGTCTCCTTAAAAAAAATTGATACCATCGCAAGAAATATAATAACTAAAGCCGGTTACGGAAAATATTTCGGACATTCCCTTGGACACGGAATCGGTCTCGATGTTCACGAGTCACCAAAATCTTCCCCAAAAAGCGAAGATTACGCTAAACCGGGAATGGTGTTTAGTGTAGAACCGGGAATATATTTACCCGGAAAACTCGGCGTAAGAATAGAAGACCTTGTATTGGTTACGGATAAAGGAGTAAAAATACTTACAAAATCCAACAAATGCGCACATTTATAGCATTAAAAATACCCGAACCCGTTAAAAAAGATATCTTCTCTTTCCAAAACAAATTAAAATCCCAATTTACGAAACAAATTAAATGGGTCGAACCCGAAAACATTCACTTGACACTGAATTTCATCGGCGAAACCAAACAAGAACAAATAGAATCCATAAATACTGTCATCCAATCCTGCATTAATAATATAAAACCTTTTCAAATTTCATTCGACGGCGCAGGCGCTTTTCCAAACTTGCAATTTCCTAAAATTCTGTGGGTAGACTTAAAAGAAGGTAGGGAAAAAGTTATGAAACTAATGATATCCCTTAATGAAAAACTCGCAGATATAGGATTTGAATTTGAAACCCGCGAATTATCCCCGCATCTAACCATCGGTAGAGTAAAATCTCCCCTTTCAAATCTTCAATATCCCCCCTTCACTTCGGAACCCTTTGAAATAAATAACATATACCTTATAAAAAGTGAACTTACCCGCGATAAACCAATTTATACCGATATTAAAGAATTTGTATTAGTAAAATAACTTAAGTCAGGAGAAATCATGGAAAAATTTTTTCATAAAGTATCTACAAGCATCCTGCTTGTAAGTAAAAATGTATTTACAAGCATCTTGCTTGTAAGTAGTTTAGTTTTAAACGCTCAGGACTTCGCAAAAGGCACATTAATTGTTAAGTTCGCTCCGGAAGTTAAAGTCTCTGCCGAAAAAGGCTACATTACAACAGGAATTGAATCAATTGACAGATTAACCGAAAAGTATAGCGTTAAATCTGCAGATAAACTTTTCCAAAACTATAAACCCGCTAAAGCCAATAGAGAAGTAATCATACAAGGTAAAACTGTAAAAGTTCCAACTCTCACAAATATCTACAAATTAACTCTAAACGAGAATACGGATATCCTCAAAGCAGTTAAAGAGTATTCAAAAATGCCCGGTGTCCTATATGCTGAGCCTGATTATATTGCCCATAGCTGTACAACTCCAAATGACTCATATTTTGGTGAACAATGGGGACTAAATAAAATACAGGCAGAAGCTGCATGGGATACAACTACAGGAGACTCTTCCGTTATTATAGGATTTATTGATACCGGAATTGATACCGCTCATCCTGACATTGTAAACAATCTATGGATAAATAAAGACGAAACCCCCGACAACAGTATCGATGACGACGGGAATGGTTTTGTTGATGATGTATACGGATGGAATTTCGTAGATAATAATAATAATCCGAATGACGGCGCAGGCCACGGAACACATTGCGCAGGAACTGCAGGCGCAGTTACAAATAATGCCGCCGGAGTTGCAGGAGTTAGCTGGAAATCAAAACTTATGGCAGTAAAAGTATTAAATAATAACGGTTCCGGAACTTATTCGGATATTGAAGAAGGTATTGTTTATGCGGCACAAAACGGCGCAAAAATTATAAATATGAGCTTGGGTGGATATTTCTATTCGCCTACATGGGAAGCCGCTCTTACAAATGCTTACATAACATCAGTCCTGGTAGGAGCTGCCGGGAATGATGCAAAATCCGACTCTTTTTATCCTGCCGCTCTTCCTATGGTTCTTGCAGTTTCCGCTACGGATTCCTTAGACAAAAAATGGGATGGCTCGAATTATGGCTTCTGGGTTGATTTGTCCGCACCCGGGTATAATATATACAATACTACAAAACTAAACGGTTATGCAAGATTTACCGGGACTTCCTGCTCCGCACCTTTTGTCTCAGGCGTTGCCGCACTCGTTGCAACATATAATCCTACGTTCTCCCCCGGTGCAATTATGAATATGATAACGGCTAATACCGACTTTATAGACAGCTTAAACCCAACTTATGCAGGCAAATTAGGAACGGGCAGATTAAATGCTTACCTCGCGCTTACGGGGAGTACGAATCCGAAACTTGTTGTATTTAATGATACCATAAAAGACCCGACCGGTGATAATGATGGAGTGCCGGATATTAGCGAAACCGCAAATTTAATACTTATACTTCAAAATAATGGAATGGATGTGAACGGAGTTTCCGCGATTTTGCATGCCGATGATATTGACATTACAATCTCAGACTCTACGGCCGTTTTTGGTAACCTTCTGGCAAGAGAAAATAAATCAAATTCGGCAGACGTATTTACATTCTCCGTATCCGATAGCTGCCCGCAACATAATGTGTTATTTAAATTATATCTAAGCGCAGGTGCGTATACGGACACTGTTGAATTCTCTATCGCAACATCAAATACCCGCGATGAGACCGGCGTAATATCAACAAATACTATCTGGAAAAAAGGAACTCATATAGTTAAAGGCAATGTTAAAGTTAATTCCGGTATAACCTTAACAATAGAGCCCGGGACCGAAATAAAACTGGATTCGGCAAAAACCATAATGATAGATGGAACTTTAAATGCCATTGGAACAGAGACAGATTCAATTATATTTACAAAAAATAGCCCTGATACAACTAAAAGATGGGGAACATTGAACTTTAAATCCGGTGCGAAAAGCAACCTTCAGTATTGCCGGATTGAATGGGCAGGTAAATCGGGGATAGATAGTGATGATGGAGATACGCTCTATGTAGCAAACAGCACAATATCGAATAACCTTTCTTCTGGTTGGGGGGGCGGTATTTCTAATAGTGGGGTAATGACTATAACCAACAGCACAGTATCTAACAACTATGCCTCTGACTATGGCGGTGGTATATGTAATGATGGAAATGCAAATTATGGAGGTTCGCTCATTGTAACTAATAGCAAAATATCTGATAACTCCGGCAATATGGGTGGTATTGTAAACATAAATCAAGGTTCGCTCATTGTAACTAATAGTATGATATCTCACAATCATGGTGGTGGTGTTTCTACATCATGGGGGACAGAGATAACGATAAGCAATAATCTATTTTTAAATAACTTTTCTTCACAAAATGGGAGTAGTATTAACGCTTTTCAGGCTTCCGTTAATTCTACAATTATTCGCAATAACACCATAGTAGATACTACCAGTTTTTGTGCCATATATGGGATAGATTCACTACGTTTTAATAATTTACTTGCAACCCATTGCGCAATTCGTAACATGAACGTTAATAATATCCCGGCAGGTTCTAACTACTGGGGAACAACTAAGACGGCAAAAATCGATAGCCTTATTTATGACTTTAATGAGGACTTTAATCTCGGCACCGTAAATTATACTCCATTCCTAACCTCTCCGTCTCGTTCCGCACCGCCATACTTGGATAGTATACGAGTTAATCCAAACCCTGTGGGAATTGAAACTTTAAAAGTATATCTTACTTTCAGCAAACCTATGAATATAAACGTCGCACCTAAAGTTTTGTTTGCAATTGATGCCCCGGTATTCGACACTTTAAATACGCATAGTTTTGATGGATTATGGGCTGACTCAATGCATTGGAACGGATATTACGTTGTAGATGCAATGGTAATGGATACTACTTATAGAATAAAAGTAAGCGATGCACGCGATGACTCGTTCCCATTCCCTATTCTAACGGATACTCGTGGGATATTCCGTGTCTATACCGCAGGAAGCGTGTCGAGAGAACTTATTACGGCAAACGTACCTGCCGGAATAAAACTTTCATGGCATCATTCATCCGTCATAAATCTTCTTGGGTATAATATTTACAGGGATACATTATCCGGCGGCCCTTATAAACTCGTGAACTCAACTGTAATTACTGACACCGCTTATACCGATACCACTACGCCCCACGGGAAAACTTCTTATTATGTCTATACAATTCTTGATAATAATTTTAAGGAAAGCAGTTATTCAAGTGAAGCATCTGCCACTGTTGGAGTAGAAGAACTTTCTGTCCCTAAAGTCTTTGCCCTCTCAAACCCTAATCCAAATCCGTTTACTAATCACTCAACTCTTATGTACCAACTCCCGGTGAAAAGTAACGTATCTTTACGGCTTTTTGACTTAACCGGCAGATGTATTAAAACATTAGTTGACGAAATAAAAATACCGGGTTATTACAAAGTAGACTTAAAATCAAAAGATTATCCTGCCGGAATTTACTTTGCCAAGTTCGCAGCTGGCAGCTATAAGGAAACAAAGAAATTAGTTTTAATGAAATAAATTTGTAGGGTCAGTTCTGCCTTTTGTGGTAGGTCAGGACAGTATGTTTGGAGGATTCTTGTCTGACAAATATATTGAATCCCGCCTTGGCGGGATATCCAGCTCAGCTGGAAATATTTGATTTTTTTAGAAGCCCTTTGGCTTTAGCCATTAGGGATTCTTATCCCGCTATTGCGGGGAATTTTTGATACAAGGGGGTTATATGTTAGGAGAAAACAAATTAAAAGAAATTGCAGAAAAAGCATTAAAACACTCGTCCGCAGAAGCTACCCAGCTTACTATTTGGGCATGGGATTCGGGCTTGACGAGATTCGCTACATCCTACATTCATCAGAATGTAAGTGAAGAAAATATCAGCATTAGCACACAATGCGTAAATAATAAAAAAATTGGTAACGCAAATACCAATTCTCTGGATAAAATTGACGGGACAATAAGCAAAGCCAACGAAATATCCAAACTCTGCCCTCCAAATCCGGAATGGCCCGGTTTTGCTAATCAATCGCCAATAGCGGAAGCAAATACTTTTATCCCTGAAACACAAAAATTTACCCCTGAAGAAAGAGCGAAAGGATGCAAAACTATTATTGACAGGGCAACCGCAGAAGGAAAAGATTTACAGGCGTACGGAAGTTTCGTCAGCGGCACTATGGAAGGATGTATCGCAAACTCAAACGGACTCTTCGTTTACAATAAAGCTACTTCCGCAACGATATCTACGACAATTATAGGAAAATCCGGAACAGGCTATGCCGCCGCAGGTAGCCGAGATGTAAGACAAATAAATTATAACGACGTAGCAGAAATTGCAGTGAAAAAAGCAGTATTGTCACAAAATCCAGTTAAAATCGAACCCGGCAAATATGAAGTAATACTTGAACCTCTGGCGGTAGTGGAACTCCTTGAATTCCTTTCCTGGCTCGGATTTAACGCGCTAAGTTATCAGGAAGGCAGAAGCCCGTTTTCCGGTAAATTAGGACAGAAACTGATGGGAGATAATATAACTATATGGGATGATGGACTGGACGCAAAAGGCTTCCCGTTCCCATTTGATTCCGAAGGAACACCGGTGCAAAAAGTTATGCTGGTCGAAAATGGCGTAGTAAAAAATATGGTATATGACCTCAGGTCGGCTAAAAAAGAAGGGAAAACTTCTACGGGACACTCAAGCGGGAACAGCGCTTATGGCGCATCTCCTTCTAATTTGTTTATGAAAGGCGATAATAATACTCTGGAATCAATGGTCTCAAAATCCTCTAAAGCAATTTTGGTTACAAGATTCTGGTATACGAATATTATAGACCCGATGACCGTCGCGTTAACGGGAATGACAAGAGACGGAACTTACCTTATAGAAAATGGGAAAGTTACAAAATCATTGAAAAACTTAAGATTCACTCAATCCGTAATAGAAGCGTTGTCACAGGTACTAGAACTATCAAAAGCTCTTCCTATCCCGGGTTCTATGAATTATGGTGTCCCTTACTTAAACGGAAGCGTCGTCCCGGCACTCAAAATTAAAGACTGGAACTTTACCGGAGTAAGTGAACATTAAATTATCTTAAAGGCTTGACAAATTTAGAATAACACTTAATATTCTCGATGATTTTAATTCTAATGTTACAACTGGCATTTGAACCGATAGATTGTGCGAGAGAAGGTATTTTCGAGACTCCTGTAGCATCATTCCAGCCTTCTGTTCACAGTCTGTATATGAATAACTTTGGAATACTGCCTTACGTAAGAGCAGAATTCTACCTGCCGAAAGGAATCGGACTCGGAATATCAAATTTCGGAAATGAACTTTATACGGAAAACCAATTCGTTCTCGGATATGCACATAATATAAAAATGCTAAGAATAGGAGCTTCCCTTCAAGGAATGAAAATGTATGTAGACGATGCTCAAGACCTATATATCGGAATAGGAGCAGGAATAAGCGCAAAATTCACAAGCTCCGTCAGCTGTAACTTTACTATGCAAAACTTTAATTCCCTTGAAGAAATTCCCCAAACAAATACTTATGAATTACTCCTCTCCCCTACTAATGAACTAAAAACTTCTATCCAATTATGTTCCATAGGAAAATTCTCTAACGAAGTAAGACTTATGAATGAAATTAAAGTATCAAACGCATTATCCATAGACTTAGGAGTAAAAAACAATCCCGATTCTTTTACGGGAGGAATAAAATTGAATTATAAAAACTTTAATATTTCCTATTATGCAAGAACCCATTCCGAACTGGGACTAACGCATATTTTAGGATTGGATATGTCACTTAAAAAGGGAGGTTAGAATGAAACGCTTGCTTGCAGGCATTGCTGTTTTGGTTATCGTAGGTTGCGGAAACAATAGTACCCCGCCTAAAAAAGAATTTACACCGCCGGTGGACAATAAAATTACTACAGATAAGGCAGATTCTTATGTCCAGGCTTCTAAATTCCTTATGGAAGCTATAAAAAAACAGGAAACATCTCTTCAGAAATTTATAAAAAGATGGAAACTGTCAAATGATTTATCCGAACTTTCTGACTCAACTTACACTGAAAAAAATCCACAGGTTGTTAAATCATGGAACCGCTTACAAGACCAGTGGCGTAGAGCAGAACTTAGCGCTTATGATAAAGCAAGTCTTGGAGAAGATGAATTTAATTGGATAGGCGGAGCACTCGCAGATTCAATAAATATAGATATCCAGAGCCGAATACAAAAACAATTGCAGTAACTTTGCACTGAAATGAGAGACGTAAAAGCGCCAACAGGCGTAAATATAAGTTGTAAATCATGGGCAACCGAAGCAGCTATGCGTATGCTGATGAATAATCTGGATAAAGACGTTGCCGAAATGCCCGAACAACTCATAGTCTACGGTGGAACAGGTAAAGCCGCAAGAAACTGGGAATGCTTCGATAAAATTGTAAATGCACTGCAAAACCTTAAAAGTGACGAAACCTTATTAGTCCAGTCCGGTAAACCCGTGGGAATATTTAAAACCTTTGAACACGCCCCGCGAGTGCTAATCGCAAATTCCTTACTCGTCCCCAAATGGGCTACATGGAGCGAATTCAATCGCCTTGAAGCTATGGGATTGACAATGTACGGGCAGATGACCGCCGGAAGCTGGATTTATATAGGAACTCAAGGAATACTTCAGGGAACTTATGAAACTTTTGCCGCCTGCGCAAAAAAATACTTCTCGAACTCGCTCGCAGGGAAATTCATACTTACCGCAGGTATGGGCGGTATGAGCGGAGCTCAACCCCTTGCAGCAACTATGAACTCTGCCGTTATCCTTGACGTTGAAGTTGATAAAAATAAAATTGAACGCAGAATTAAACAGGGATTTTGTGACGTAATATCATATAATCTGGATGATGCATTAAAACTCGTAGATGATGCACGTAAAACCAAAACACCAAAATCTATCGGACTCGTCGGTAATGCAGCCGAAATTCATCCCGAACTCCTAAAACGCGGAATTATTCCGGATATAGTTACCGACCAAACTTCCGCTCATGACGAATTAAACGGATACGTTCCTTCGGGAATGCCTCTCGAAAAAGCCCTTGAACTACGGAAAAATAATCCCGAAGAATATATAAAACTTTCCTTTGAATCTATCGTTAAACACCTATCCGCTATGCTTGAAATGCAAAAACAGGGAGCAATAGTTTTTGATTACGGTAATAATATAAGAGGTCAGGCACAAAAAGCAGGTTTTAAAGATGCTTTTAAAATTCCGGGATTCGTTCAGGAATACATTCGCCCTCTTTTCTGTGAAGGCAAAGGTCCTTTCAGATGGGCAGCATTATCCGGAGACCCTAAAGATATCTACGCTACGGATGAAGCCGTTCTTAAAGAATTCCCCGAAGATGAAACACTGAAACGATGGATTAAACTGGCAAGAGAAAAAATTCAGTTCCAGGGACTGCCCGCAAGAATATGCTGGCTCGGTTACGGAGAACGCGCAAGATTCGGAAAAGTAATAAATAACTTGGTAAAAACCGGAAAAATCTCTGCCCCAATAGTGATAGGCAGAGACCACCTTGATACGGGCTCGGTTGCCTCGCCTGCTCGGGAAACTGAAGGTATGAAAGATGGCTCCGACGCTATAGCGGATTGGCCTATATTAAATGCCCTTCTAAACACTGCTTCCGGCGCAACGTGGGTGTCCGTTCACCACGGCGGCGGCGTAGGTATCGGAAATTCAATACACGCAGGACAGGTAACCGTAGCGGACGGAACAAAAGAAATGGAAGAACGCCTTGACCGCGTGCTTACTAATGACCCGGGAATAGGCGTGATGAGACATTTAGATGCAGGATACGAAAAAGCAATAAATACGGCAAAAGAAAAAAATATTAAATTACCTTAATTATGGCAAAAAAATCTAAAACTGTAGACAAAATAGGAGTAATATTACCTCAACTGCTCACCTCATTGGGAATAAAAACAGGCATAGAACAACATAAATCATTGTTAATATGGAATCAAATTGTAGGAAAAACTATCGCTGCTCACACTACACCGGGATGGATAAAATTTGGTGTTTTGTTCGTACTGGTAGATGATTCAATATGGCTCCAGGAACTGGAATTCTTGAAATCCCAAATCCTGCTTAAAATCAATGAACATCTGGAAACAAGTAAATTAAGAGGTATTAAATTTCTTCAAAACAATAATCAAAGATAGGAAGCCCTTGAGTCCGCATCAAGCGGACGATTAGGGATTCTTATCCGGAGTTAGATAGGATAAAGAGGAGAAAAGATGCAAAAATCTAATAAGGGTTATTCCGCAGATGAAATAAAAGTGTTACAGGATATTGAAGCGGTAAGACATCGCCCTTCAATGTATATAGGAGATACTGAAAAATACGGCCTTCATCATCTCGTTTTTGAAATAACTGATAATTCTATAGATGAAGCTATTGTAGGATATTGCAATAGAATAGAAGTTACTATTGGTAAAGATGAAAGCATTACCGTTAAAGATAACGGCAGGGGAATACCTGTTGATGAACATCCTGAAGAAAAGAAATCAGCGCTGGAAGTTGTGATGACCATCCTTCACGCCGGCGGTAAATTTGACCACAAAGCTTATAAAGTTTCAGGCGGATTACACGGAGTCGGACTTTCCGTAGTAAATGCTCTATCGGAATGGCTTGAAGTAAAAGTAGTGCGTGAAAATAAGATGTATCACCAGAGATATGAAAAAGGAAAACCCGTTACTAAATTAACCGTCATAGAAGAAGGCGATACGCTTGCAAATGGAACGGAAATTCATTTTATGCCGGATAAAGAAATATTTTCTCTGGTCAAATTTAGTTATGATATACTCGCAGAAAGACTTCGTGAATTGGCTTTCCTGAATAAAGGAGTCACTTTAACCCTTACCGATGCAAGAACAGATAAAGTTCAGGAATTCTTTTACAAAGGTGGGATAGTTGAATTCATTACTTTCGTTACACAGGACAAAGAAACTTTGCACACTCCTATTTATTTTCAACTGGAAAAAGAAGGCATAGATACCGAAGTCTGTTTCCAATACACTACGTCTTATACCGAAAATATGTTCAGCTACGCAAATAATATCAATACAAAAGAAGGCGGGACACATCTTATCGGATTCAAAGCAGGACTAACAAGGGTAATAACCAATTATATAAAAGAACATAACCTATCCAAAAACCTTGAAGTTACCGGTGACGATACCAGAGAAGGCATTACTGCCGTTATATCCGTAAAGGTAAGAGACCCGCAGTTTGAAGGTCAGACCAAAACTAAACTTGGGAATTCTGATATTAAAGGAACCGTTGAATCTATAACAAATGGCTATCTGTCAATATTCTTTGAAGAAAACCCCAAAATCGCGGAAAGCATTGTAAATAAAATTTTAAGTACGACTAAAACAAGAATGGCTGCCCAACAGGCAAGAGACCTTAGCCGTAAAAAAAATATCTTCGACCAATCACCTTTACCCGGGAAACTTGCAGATTGCTCCGATAGCAACCCCGAACTTACTGAAATTTATATCGTAGAAGGAGATTCCGCAGGCGGTTCCGCTAAACAAGGCAGAGATAGAAAATTCCAGGCAATACTGCCGATAAAAGGTAAAATATTAAATGTAGAAAAAGCAAGCGAAGATAAAATATGGGAATCGGAAGAAATAAAAGCCATAATGAAAGCGCTTGGACTTAGTGATGAAAAGAAAGAATTACGCTATTATAAAGTAATTATAATGACCGATGCGGACGTTGATGGATTACATATAAGAACACTCTTGCTTACCCTGTTCTATAGACACGCAAAAGACCTCATAGAAAAAGGTCATATCTATATCGCCCAGCCTCCTCTATACCGTGTAAAAATTAAGAGCAAAAGTCATTATATCTATACGGATGAAGAACTAAATGATTTAATCGGTGGAAAAGATCCCAAACCTGATGTCCAGAGATATAAAGGATTAGGTGAAATGAATCCGGAAGAGTTGTTCTCTACAACAATGGACCCGAACACAAGAACCTTAAAACAAATTACAATGGAAGATTCCGTAGAAGCTGAAAGAATGTTCACTGTCTTAATGGGAGATAAGGTTGAACCTCGCCGTAATTTCATTGAACAAAACGCAAAATACGTGCAAAATCTGGATGTCTAATTTCATAATCCTTAAATAGTTGCCAATTAAAAGCGTTTGAGAGATATTGATTATTACCGTATTCCCTGTAATTTATGATTCTTAGCCTTTACGTAGTAAAAGAACATATCGCCCCTTTTTTTATCGGATTTTTAGCCCTCACATCCATATTGCTTATGAATCAAATCTTTCTTCTTATATGGGATGTAATTGGCAAAGGCGTTCCTTTCTTAACTGTATTGTATATATTACTTTTATATTTGCCTTCTATTTTCGCATTAACTATTCCTATGAGCGTAATGGTAGCATCCTGTATGGCATTTGGTAGATTGTCTTCGGATTTTGAAATTACGGCAATAAGAAGCTCAGGGATTAACCCGTTAAAACTTAATACGCTTCCCCTAATTATGGGTACAGGACTCGCACTTTTTATGATATGGTTCAACAATCATACTTTACCTGAAGCTAATCATAAACTAAAAAATATAATGCTTGAATTGGCACAAAAAAAACCAAGTTTACAAATAAAACCTTTCGTGACATTTACTGATTTTGAAGGATATTACCTAAATGTAGGAGCTGTTAATTATAAATCAGGACAAATTGAACGTGTCAGATTACTAGAAAAATCTACCGAACGAGAAATTTTTGCCCAAAACGGCAAATTTATTACTTCTGGCAACAAAATTATATTGGTATTAAATAATGGCGAGATTCACGAATTGATTAAAGATAAGCGATACCGTAAAATAAGCTTTAAAGAGCATCGTATTTATATTCCTATGGATAACGAAGAAATTAGAATACAAAAAGACTTCAGAGGAGAACGGGAACTCTCCGCTCAAGCACTAAAAAAAGATATAAACAGGGAATTACAAAAATCCAAACCAAATAAGAAGGTTAAAAATGGTAAAATATACTCAATGCTGGTAGAATACCATAAAAAATACTCAATCCCGGCAGCCTCTTTCATATTTATTCTGTTAGGTTGCCCATTAGCAATCAGGGTAAAAAAAAGAGGCGTAGGTGTAGGTTTCGGTTTACCCCTGTTATTCTTTATATTCTATTATGTATGCCTTGTAGGTGGAGAAAGTTTAGGGGATAGAGGCGTGGTTCAACCCTGGATTGCAATGTGGTTTGCAAACGCCGCATTGTTGATAATTGCAATAGTTGCAACCTTCAGGGCAAATAAATTATCCTGAATTGTAACTCAAGCTTCCAGCTTGAGCAGTAAATAATATCCCTACAACATCAAAAGTCTTATTAAGATACTAAATTGGATATGTTGAATCCATCCATCAAATCCGACTTAGACGGAAACGTTTTACTCAAAGATTATACCAACGAGGGAATCTACGAATCGAAAATATTCAGCAAGTTCTCAACAGCTTCTTTCTTTACATCATCTCTATTGTAAAAATTTTGATTTATTCTTTCCTTTACTTCTCTAATCTTGTCCTCTCTTATATCTAATGATTCAAAAAGGACCTTTTGAATCCCATTTATATCACCATTCGCACTATTTCTATCAGTCGTAGCCTTATCCGTACTCTTGGATTTTGAAGACGAGACTTTCGACTCATCTATAATGCTTTTTATTTTATCTATTCCCATTCTATAATCATTATCGTATGCTTTTGTAAAAACTTTAATAAAAAATAATTTATTTTTTTTTGAAGCTCTTATTCTTTTTTTTTAGAGCTTCTTATAAATTTTCTTGCCTTTCTTTATAAAAATATTAAGATCAATCTTATGAAGGCAGTTATACTTTCTGCAGGCTATGGAACAAGGGTAATGCCATTAACAAATTACCTCCCCAAACCCCTATTCCCTATATTTGGACAACCTATCATTGATAATATCATTTTTTACCTAAAATCGTTAAATATCTCTGAATTTTCTATAAATACACACCATCTGGCAGATAAAATAAAAAATTATGTATTATCAAGCGCTAAATTCAAAGCAACTTTTAATTTCTCTTATGAACCTCAAATACTTGGTATCGCAGGAGGTATCGGAAACATAAAAGAATTTTTACATTCCGAAGACATATTTATCGTTCATAATGGAGATATTTTAAGTAATATTAACCTCGAGCCCGCAATTGAATTCCATAGAAGAGAAAATGCAATAATTACACTCATATTACACGACTATAAAACATTTAACAAAGTAACGCTATCTTCTCCCCTCTCCCCCAACAATATTTCAAGTATTAATGCTCCTGCTAATCCAAAATCTCTTGCATTTACAGGAATTTCTATTATGTCAAACAAAATACTTGATTTTTTACCGGATAATAAGACGTCGGCGGATATTATACCCGTTTATAATAAATTAATCGACCTGCGCGCTATAAAAGGCTATATTTCCCAAAATCATTTCTGGTCAGACATAGGAACTCCTGAAAGCTACCTCGAAACCCATAAATCTATAGTTTTTAACAGGGTTAATCTGTCGATTCCTCGCCCCTCCGGTAATATTCACATTGGAAAAGATTCTAACATACCTAAAACTACTATACTAAAAGGCTTTGTTTCTATAGGACAAAATTGCATAATTGGAGAAAATGTGGTTTTAGAAAATTGTATTGTATGGGATAATATTACAATCGCTAATAATACAAATGATAAAAATAAAATATTTTATAGTAACTCAAGCTTCCCTCCCTACCGTCAGGCAGGCGGATTGAGTAGTAAATAATATTACTAAATGAAAGACATCATAAAAAAAGCTATTCGAAATCTTGGTTTCCACGACAACTTTGACATACAACAATTAACAGACGGTGGCTCGACCCGGGAATTTTATAGGGTTAAAGAAGACAATAAGTCTGTTATACTTCTGCTAGATACTGCCGAAAATAGAACATCCCGCCCCGGCAGTGAGCAGGAATTTGACAATTATATTGCAATTGCATCTGTCCTCAAAGAGACAAACACGCCAATTCCTGAAATTTACTATTATGATAAAAAAGAGCACTTCCTGCTTGCGGAAGATGTGGGAGACTTAAGCCTTGAACTTGCTATAAAAAAACATAATTATCCCGTTCCGGAAACTTATAAACAGGTCATTGACACACTTTTAAATATGCAAATAATGGGGTTATCAAAAAGTTCACACTGCCCCCCCATAATTACCCGTAAATTTGATTACGATACCTTTAGATGGGAAACTCAATATTTTACTCAATATTTTCTCGGTAAATATTGTAAAATGGAACATCCCGCCTTAGCCGTTATAAAAGATATAGAAAATAACCAACTTTTGCAGACTGAATTTCATAATCTGGCAATGAAACTCGTAAATGAGCCATTTTACTTTATGCATAGAGACTTTCAATCTAAAAATATCTTCTTAAAACAAAATAGGAAGTCCTTCTCTGCCTGCCGTCAAGCAGGTATAAATTACCCTGCCCTTCAGGGCGAGGGCATAAAACTAACTTCACATAATCTCTCGGGCTTTAGCCCGAAACAACCCGAAAAGTCCATCCACAATACTATATCGTTGACGACAAATGATTATACGATATACATTTTAGACTTTCAGGGAGCAAGACAAGGATTACTTGCTTATGATATAGTCTCATTACTAAAAGACCCCTATATGTTATTGGAAGACAAAACAAGAGAAGAACTTATCAATTATTATACTGATTCCCTGACAAATATATGGAAAATAAATATAAATATGGAACAATTTAAACAAACTTTTCTTTACACCGGGCTTCAACGAAATATGCAGGCACTTGGCGCATTTTCATTCCTTTCTCTTGTAAAAAATAAATCTTCATTCCTTCAGTATATCCCGGCCGGGGTTAATTACCTGAAAAAAGCCCTGTCTGACACCACTGAGTTTCCAGTGCTAAAAAAAATAGTAAATTCAATACCTTTATTTTAGAAAGCCCCTGAATGATAACGACTAGTCCATTTCAGACAGGTTATTCAGTTCTGCTGAACTCTGTTGTCCAACTCTACCGGATCACTTAATAACTGCAAATTTTGTAAGATATTTTTTATTAGTTTTAGCATTAAAGGCGATGACTAAATAAACTCCCGATGAAATTTTGTTTCCCGTCATATCTTTACCATCCCATACAACTTTAGAAGAATTAATATGCTCTATCTTTTTCAGTAATCTCCCGGATAAAGTATATATCCTAACTTCTCCGCCCGAATCATCGCCCGAAATACCTGCCGAGCCTATGTAAAATACTATTTCTTTCTGTTTTGATGCCATAAATGGATTCGGACATACTATAATTTTAGATAAAGTATCAAGAGAATTGGGCGATCCGATACAAAATCTTGATAGCCCATTTTCAGTCCCAACCCATAAAATATTATTTATATGGTCAAACTTTACTGATTTTGCAAGGTCATTCACTAAACCATCTTGAGTTGTATATTTTTCAAAACCGTCACCGGAAAGTTTCCTTATTCCACCTTCATCTGTTTCTGTAGATTTAGATATCGCAAACCATATATCGGTAGAATCTACTGTCATCCCACGAGGACTTCCACCAAGTTCACTTATGGTGTAAGAATTAACAATTTGCATATTCTTAAACTGGTATGCACCACTGGTAGAACCTACCCATACTTCCCCCGCCCTTCCCTTGTTGAAAAAATAAAATTCCTCTGCTATTAACTCTTTCTGCATAGTTCCATCTTTTTTCAGTATTACTAAACACTGAGGTCTTATACTGCCTAGCCATAAATTGTTATCGGCATCCATCATTAGTGGACATACCCATGACGTATACCCATTAGGGTCAGAAAAAGCCGTATCAACTTGATTTGTGCTGGATCTGATCCTACGAATATATCCATCCGTACTCGCAATCCATAAATCGTCATTTTCATCCAAACAAGAACCGGTAACAAAATTTGCACCCCCCGGTGCATCTATTGTTATTTGAATTATTGAATCGTTTGGAAATATTCTTGCTACCGCACATACCGCAGGGTCGTTCCAGTCTGCCATTATTATCCATTTATTATTACTTTTATCTACCATAACATTCGTAACAAAGGGAACTGAAAATGAATATACTTTCCATTTCCAATTATTTCCAACTTTGTATAACTTACTAACTTTATTATGTGTCCATCCAGGCTCTCCCCAATGACTTGACCAAATACCGCCATCCAAATCCATTGCCATATTAAGAAAATAGTTAGCAGCAGGTCCTTCCGGCTTGTATTCTTGAATAGGATCGGCATATTTTACAATTCCATTCCATGCAGTTCCAATCCATAATGTCCCGTCAAATAACAAAGCCCTCGAATCATAATTTGCAATTTGTATCCAATTGCAAGAAGTATCTCCAACTAATTCACACCTGTAAGTTCCTTGTGCACATGCCATCCACAAAGCAGTATCTACAACGCAAAAATCATTTACCTTGAAATTAGTATCTACAATATCCCACAATACGCTGTCTCCCAATCTTATACTATCAATAAGGATTCTTGCTATTCCCTTCTTAGTTCCTGCCCATATATAGTTATTCCACTTTTCAATAGCATATACTGTATCATTGGGTAATCCATTTTTATTGTTAAATACCATCAAATCATCAAAAACCCTGTTTGACACCCCGATTCCACTATTTGTCCCAACCCACATCTTAGTAATATCAAATTTCACTACCCCACCACCATCTACACCTATCCACTTTGCGCCAGTCGTCCCTTCTGTTATAACCCCAGAAATATTGTTGTTAGGCAAACTGGAATTTGATGTGTCATAAACCACCCAGCTATTGCTGTCAAACTTCACTAACCCACCACCATCTGTGCCTATCCATTTTGCGCTCCCTTCTATCGCAAGAATGCGAACATCATTATCAGGCAACCCTGAATTTGTGGTATCATAAACAGCCCAGGTTGTGCCGTCAAACTTCGCTAAGCCTCCACCATATGTACCTATCCACTTTGCGCTTCCCTCTGTTGCAAGAGCGCGAATATCATTATCAGGCAACCCTGAATTAGCTTGAGTATAAACAGTCCAGGTTGTGCCGTCAAACTTCACTAACCCACCACCATCTGTGCCTATCCATTTTACACCAGTCGTCCCTTCTATTGCAAGTGCCTGAATATTGTTATCCGATAAACCGGAGTTTGATTCGTTGAACACAGTCCAGTTAGTCCCGTCAAACTTCACTAACCCACCACCATCTGTGCCTATCCATTTTACACCAGTACTGTCTTCTATTATAATCGCAGAAATATTATTATCCGATAAACCGGAATTTGATGTGTCATAAACCACCCAGCTATTCCCGTCAAACTTCACTAACCCACCATCTAAAGTGCCTATCCATTTTGAGCCAGTCGTCCCCTCTATTGCAAGAGCTCGAATATGGTTATCCGATAAACCGGAATTTGATTCGTTGAACACAGTCCAGTTATTCCCGTCAAACTTCACTAACCCACCACCATCTGTGCCTATCCACTTCGCGCTGCCTTCTATTATAATTCCAGAAATATTGTTGTTAGATAAACCGGAATTTGATGCATTATACCGCCTCCAGATATCTATACCTTCAAATATTTTTATTTTTTTAACTTCGTTACTCGGCTGAAGATTTTTAAGCACAACTCCCTGCTGATTAATATTAAAAGGATCCCCTTTCATATCATAAAGCCATATTTTAGTATTATCTTCTGTCCCTACCCACACTGAATCACCATCTATACAAATTGATGAAAAATTATAACTTGGCAACCTCTCCGTATATGTAAAAAGTCTTTTTTTGCTTATATCGGAAGACATAACAATTACTCCACCGGTACTACTTGCACAGAGAAACCACATATTACCATATTTATCAATAGCAACATTTACTATTTGATTATTGGGTAATCCGCTTGTATTTGTAATACGTTGGAAAGTAGTATCCGTTGTTGACTTCTTATACCCTAATATTCCACCATTAGTAGCCGCCCATATGTTTTCGCCATTTGATGCAATATTATATATTGGTTGTGGATTTAAAAAACTCGTCCATTGTTGTGTCATAATTAGAAATAATATTATCATAATCCTCTCCTCTTTACAAGCTGGATATGTTCATAACTTGTTATCCCGCTTTGTTATAGCTTTTTAATCTGTCTTATATCCTTACTTATCTTCATTTATACTATATTTTTATTTTATTCAATAACTCTTTCATATCTGCAGTTGCAACACAAATAACCGTATCCGCACCACCATAATAAACAAAAAGTGTATCTTTTATTACTACTGCACCACACGTAAAAACTACATTCGGAACTAACCCCTCTTTCTCATAACTTTCACTGGGACTCAAAAATGGCTCTGAATATCTATATATAATTTTAGACGGGTCATCTAATGATGCCATAGCAATGCCCAATTGATAATGAAATTTTTCATTTACTCCATGATATACAATAAGCCAACCTTTCTTAGTTCTAATAGGCGGAGCGCCTCCACCTATCTTAAAGTTTTCCCACCCGGGACGAATCTTCATTATTATTTTAGCTTCATCCCAGTTTTTCAAGTCTTTTGAATAACTTATCCACATATGAGGCGGTATTCTATGATATAAAACATATTTCCCTTTAATACGTTCGGGAAATAAAAAAGCATCCTTATTGTCTACTCTGAAAAATGGATACCAGGGCTTTTCCCAGTTCCATCTCTTGCTCAAAAAATCACGTAAAGAAATAGACGTCATTCCCAATTGTATTGAATTTACCCGTCTGCTAATACCCGGAACTTGCCCGAAAGCCGTATAACACATATATATTCTATCTTCTATCCTTGTTAATCTTGGATCTTCGCATCCAAAACATTCAAAATCACTCGAAGAATCTCCGGTAAAAATTGGCTCTGCTAATCTTTCATCAATATGAAAACCATCTTTACTTGAAGCATACCCAAATCTTGACACTCCGCCATCTACACCTCTTGCCCTATACACAAGATGAACTTTTCCACCTTCATATAATGCCGCACAATTATATACCATACGGGCTTCCCATGAATTTTTAAATATGGGTTCTAAAATCGGGTTCCCACTATATCTCTTTAAAATATTATTCATAGTTTTTTTACGAGCTAGAAAGCATATTACTTGCTAATATTATTTATATTACTCTTCTTATATTCTTCTTAAAGACTTTTAAAAAGCTCTATAAATTTTCTTCCTATCTCCTTATAGGAATTTTCAGTTACATATAGTTTTGCAGATTCTAATGTTTTTCTATATTCTTCTTTTTCTTCAAACACGGAAATCAATTGATGCTTTAATTCATCCGTATCCGAAAATTTCATTACTTCTTTATCAAAATATTCAGCAAAATTTGAATTTCGTGTTATCATAGGACATCCGGAACCAAGACATTGAAAAGCAGTGCTTGACACAACAACCTGTGAAGCAGAAGGTTTATTAAAAATCAAAGCATCCGCTGCATATAAATAATCATATAACTTATTTGTATCCGGTATTTCTTCTATAATCTTGACGGGCATAGGAATAACAGGTAAACAACTTTTTAAAAAATTGACGATATCCTTTTCTTTTGACACAATAAGTAACAGCAAAGGATACTTCTTACCAAGTTCTGCAATATCCGGAATAATATCTATTATGTGCTTTGCCGCCGGACCAAAAGAAAAAACAATCTTTTTATCCATCGGCAAATCTAATTTTCTTCTTGCATTTCCTTTATTGCCGGGATTCCATGGTAAACAAGGATACGGAATTATACGAGTTTTATCTCCATATACCGGTTCTAAAAATTCTTTATATCTTTTATCAAAACATACGACAGAATCCCATCCAAACTGATAAAAATCAGGGTTTTTAGACAAATTACCATCGTGAATTACAGTTACACATTTTGAACGTTTTTTTATCCTTTTAAAAATCTTTCCTAATTCATTTTTAGGCAGCATTCCTAAATCCTGTGTAACAAATACTTCACATTCTGAAGTTAAAAATGGAATAGGATCTAATTTCGGAGGAATATAACTCGATACGGTAAAACACCTTGTGACATAAGGTTCATCTATAGCTGTAATTGCTGTCCCATGAAATGCATAGTCATAAAAAGTAAAAATTTCTAATTTGTGCCCGCTTTCTATCCATTCTTTCCCAATAAGTTCGGCATGAAAAGAAGAACCTGAATTAGTATTCCATCCCCCCATCATTCCTATTTTCATTATTAAATTACCTTTCCCCCAACTTACATTAGGGCTCTTTATTTTATTTTAATTTTCCCGTATTTTATCAAATGTACTAAATTCCTTTTTGATGGACATATATAAGCACAACTACCACATTCAATACAGTCCATTATACAAAGTTTTTTTGCTTCGTCAAACTTATTTTTTTCAACACAATCTGCAATCCTTGATGGGATTAATCCCGTCGGACAAACAGAAACACACGCGCCACATCTTATACAGGGATACTCCTCATATAAAGAAACATCTCGTTTGCTTTGTACAAGAATACCTGATGTTGTTTTTATTACAGGTACATTATCATCAGCTTGGGCAATCCCCATCATTGGACCACCCATTATAATTTTAGCCGGTTCTTCACTATACCCGCCACAAAATTCAATTGCATCTTTAAATAATGTTCCTATTCTTACTTTAATGTTTTTGGGTTGTTTTACCCTGCCCGTAACTGTTATTACCCTCTCTATTAAGGGTTTCTTGATTTTACAGGCTTCATATATTGCATAAACAGTGCTTACATTATACACCGAAACACCAACATCAAAAGAGAATCCTCCCGGTGGCACTTTTCTACCGGTAACAACCGGTACAAGTTGTTTTTCCTCTCCTTGAGGATATTTTGCTCTCAATATATGAACGTAAAAACCAAATTCCTTCGCAATTGCTTTGATTTGCCATAAATTTTTAATTTTATTATTTCCTATCCCAACAAAACATCTTTTCGCACCAACAACACTCATTATAAGTTTGACTCCTTCAAATATTTCTCTTGTTTTTTCCATTATCAATCTAGAATCTCCCGTTAAATATGGTTCCGATTCACATACATTTAAGATTATAGTATTTATTGATTTGTCTTTTTGTGGAATTAGTTTTATATATGTCGGGGAAGCTCTTCCCCCCATCCCTACAATACCGGCATCCTCCACCCGTTTTATAATTTCATCGGGAGAAACTGCCTCGTCAGAATATAATTCCATTTCATCTTTCCCATCCGATTCTATCACCACAGAAAGTACTTTTTCCCCGGAAGAAGAAAAATAAGGCTCAATGCCTTTTACTGTCCCCGAAATACTTGAATGTATATTACAGGAAGCCCTTGAGTCAGCCTCATACGGACGATTAGGGATTCTTGTCCAGCTCGCTGGAGATGATAGATCCCCATCAATTTTACCTATTTTTGTCCCGGCTTTTACTTTCATTTTAGCTTCAATAATAGGTTTTGCAGGAATCCCCATATGTTGGGATAAAGGAATAATAACCATTTCAGAAACAGGCATTATTTCAATAGTATTATTTTGTGTAATTTTCTTGCTGTGAGGACTTACTCCACCTAAAAATGTTCTAACCTGCATATAAACTCCTTTTATAAGCTCTTACCTTTTTTAGAGCTTCTTATCTACGCCTACCGCACTCTCTTTTTTTTAGAGATTGTTGTCACTAGAATTGTATTCATTTATCTTGTTTATTCCCAATAAGTTCACGAACAAACCTCTGCACAGCCTTATCTTTATCATTCATAAACTGATGAACCCTTTTGTCCCCTAACATAATAAGCGCTTCTATGGCTGCCATTCTTACTTCTCTTGATCTCGCCTGTCTAAACATACTCCCGGGCATTGCTACCTTTAAAAGCACAGGTGTTGAACTCGCATCCCCTAATTCAATCAAAGCCTTGCATGCACATATTTGTACCGTTTCTTTTTCATCTTTACGTTTATCCAGCATCTCAACCAACTTTACAGCTAAAGGGAAATAATGAAGTTCGCCTAAATAAGTAATTACTCTTTCTTTAATTGCGCTTATTTCATCGTTTATTTCCTCAAATAATAATTGTTTTGCGGATTCTGTGCCTATCTTATAAAGAATATCCACGACTTTCCTGCGAACATAAAAATTAGGATGATGCACTATCTTCTTCAATCCCTCTACTACCTGTTCCTCATAACCAATACCATCTAAGACATCAAGCATTTTTGAAATCGCAACGGGCAAAGGTTCTACCCTTATTTCCTCCATTAATTGGATAATTCCTGATTTCCCTATTTTCATAAGAATATCCGCAATCGCCTTTCGTAACCTTATATCTGTCACTTCTTTTAATTCGGCTATTAATGGTTTTATACAGGAATCTCCGATATCTAATAATATTGATATCGCCTTCTCTCTCCTCGATTCATCATCACTATGTAAATCATAGACTAATAACCGCGTAAACTCGGTCCCTATAAGACTGTCAATTGTAGATTTTGCACTTTCTCTTCTTTCATCAAATTCCGTAGAACTTGCATGCGCTCCAAGCATTTCCGTAATCATATGAGTAGAGGCATAGTCTCCCTGCTTAAGATATCTTGTTGCTGCATTACCAAGAATATTTACTATTTCTTTATAAATTTCCCCGTTCGTCTCTTTCCGCCCGACTTCAACAAACTTTTTGTCTATATCTTTTATAATCTTAGGCTCTCTGATAAACTCAATAACTGAATATAGTTTCTTGAAGGCTATTATTGCTTTCAATCTTATATCTGTAACACTTGCTTCCAAATTAGATGCTAATTTATTGCATAAATCACTCGCTTGTTCCAATTCTTCCGGCGAACGTAAACTTTCCAGTAAAGAAGGTAGTTTATTCAACAACTCTTCTTCTATCATATCTTTATTGTCCATATCCAAAAAGTCTTTTATTTCAAGTTTATCAGGAATAGGACGTTTATCCGCAACTACTTGAGTTTCTACTTTATTAGAAAAAACTTCCGTTCCGAGTTTCTCTATCACTTTATTTTTTAAATCCGATTTGACGCCGGAATCTTCAACCTTATCTATAAGTTTAGCGATTTCATCGGCATATAATAATACCTTATCTTTTATTCCCAATAAGTCCTGCCCTTTTGCTATAAGAATATCGTTATCCCCCATAGGCATATATAATTTTTCATTTATGCTTATATGTTCTGATGGTTCCGGTTTTTGTTTAAGAGAAAGCTTATGTAAAAAGTTATAAAGCTCTTGCTGGGTAAAACCGGGTTTAAAAGTTATACTTCTTATTGTACAAGCAGCAAGACAATCAAAAAATATCCCGCCCGCCGTTTCAGTTGACTTGTCATTTACAAGCAACTTGCCTTCCGACTCACTAATAGTAAGAGAAGGCTGTATTTTAAGAAAATTCAATATATCCGCACTGCAATTTTCCAGGGATTGCTTTATGATTTCACTATCAGGTGGATATAATAGTATATTGCTTAACGCTACCCTTAATTCTTTTATTATCATTAACTTTTTATCTAAAATCTACTATATACTTGTATTTCAAGAGAGAAAAATGTCAAGTCTTAATTATAATTTTATTAAACTCTCAAATCTCTCCCTTAACAATTCTATATTCAGCTCTTTACTAACTCTCTGGTTCCCCTGAAGTCCTAACTTTTCTGAAAGCTTTTTATCCAGCAATAATTTAATTATTGATTCGGCAAGTTTCTTACTATCTCCCTGCTCTACTAAAATTCCCGTAACACCATCTATTATCGCTTCCGAAACCCCACCCGTTTTATATGCAACTACAGGTGTCCCGCAGGCATTTGCCTCTATATACACTATTCCAAATCCTTCTCCCTTAACCCCTTCTGATACAGACTTTTCAATGCTTGGCATCACAAACACGTTCGCAGCTTTGTATAAACCGGCTAATTCTTCCTGGCTTACCTTTCCAGTAAATACAACATACTCCGATAATTTCAAATTATTTATATCTTCTCTAAATCTATCATAATCATCCCCGGTCCCGACAACTACCCAAACAACATCAGGAATTTTTTTAATTATTTCAGGTAATATTTTTATCATAACATCATGCCCTTTATATCTCTCTTCCTTTGACATACGCCCCACAGTTAACATAATTGACTTGTTGGACATCCCACCGCCTTGGGACTTATTATAAAGATTATATTTTTTAACGACAGGAGTTTCATCAACCCCTAAATTAAAAACTCTCATATCCACTACGGGATAAATCTTCACTATTTTTGATAAAGGTATCCCTAACTTTAATAAATATTTCTTCGTAAACTCTGATATAGTAATTACTCTGTATGCTTTCATCATTAACCATCTCATTAATAACCTGTACCTAAAAGTAGTTACTTCCATCCCATAAGTATATACTATATATGGTTTTAACGCTAATACTCCCACAATTGCCGTAAGGATATGCCCACAAATTAAAAAGTCGGTCCGCCTGAGTCGGATTAATAATATAGTTTTTACAATAATAAAAGGTAATGATAATTTCTTATCCCCTTTAACATAAGGCACACGATAAATTCTAAAACTCTGTTTCCTGTCAAACTCTCTTGCCCCCGGACTATTCGGTGCAATCACATCTATTCCCATGCTTTTTGCAATTCCATATAATACATTCTGAATTCCCCCATTTTCAGGCGGAAAATCCGGCGTTACTAAAATAACTTTATAGGAAGCTCTTTCCGCCTCTGGCGGATTAGAAATTCCTATCTTTTTTTTATACCCCATATTATAATCCTGGACAAAAAATCTTTATTGAAAGCTATTCCGGACAATATCCCCTACTTTTTCCCCGAGTATTTTATATTCAAAATGTTTCTTCGCAATTTCTCTACTACTATTTCCCAATGACAATAAATCACGATTATCATAAATTTTACAAATTCTATCAACTAATTCCAAAGGATAATTCAAATCTTTCATTCCGGAATAAGGAACTAACATTGCTTCGGGCAATAATCCAACAACGGTTCCTACTTTGGTCGCTAAAATATACTTATTGCAGGATAAATATATCGGTATTTTACCCGTAGTCCTCATCCAGCCCAAAATATTATTGGTTTGAGTGGAAATACATATATCCATAAGACTAATATATTTATATACTTCTTCGTATTTAATATTCCCGAGAAATAATATCTTATCCTGTATTCCATACTCTTCTGCTTTCTTTTTTAATATCGGAACCCCGTCACCTTCGCCTATTATTATACCTTTTATTTTTCTCTTCACATCCATATCGTTAAGCAATTTTATTACTTCTACTATTTCCCATCCGTAACACATTTCCAATGATTTACTCCAGTTAATGCTTCCCAAAACTCCTACTGTAAAAGAATCATCCAAACCAAATTCTTTTCTAAAAGCCCCGCTGTCTTCTATTGGTTTTACAACATTCGTATCCACACCATCAGGGATAAAATACACGTTTTTATAACCAAGCACATCAAAATATATTTTATGATATGTTCCTCTGACAATAATTATGTTTGATAATCTCCATAATAATTTTTCCATATTTTTTATAAACATAATCTCTATCCATAATCTATCCCCGTTAATTTTTGCTACTTCATAGTTTATGTCTCCTATATCAATAATTATTTTTGTCTTAAAAATAATTTTTGCCAAAAGAGCAGGAATAGAATTAACATATCCAACCTGTAAAACATATATTAATGAGGGTTTATTCTTTAATACAACTTTAATAAACTTTAATACTGTTTTGATTTTTGTTTCAGTTTTATAATGTATCGCAGTCTGGTAAAAATCATCCACAAAACCTAAAAATCTCTTTGCTCTTATCCCCGCCCAACTGTCAGGGCTGCCATTGACTAAAAATAAAAATTTATGCATTATGATTGATTGTTTTTATAGAACACAGTGTTAATTTAGCCACTAAACACATTTACATTCATAGGGTAAATTCAATAATTTGTCAAGCTGTTGTTTGCTTTGCGGTATTGCTTCATAAGAAGCCTTCCTGTGTTTAGCAGAAGGGCTTCCTTCTGGGTAGGTTGACCGACGTCGGTCAACCTACCCAGACGTTTTTCGTTTAGCTAGAGTTTGTTTCGTCAGAAACATTACTCTAGCTTATCCAGCTCAGCTACAAACTCTTGGATACAATCCTTAGAGTTTGTTGTCCAGCTTAGCTGGGGCTGGGCTCTACTTCATCAATATGAGTTTCTTTGTTTCTTTTAATGTGCCTGCCGTCAATTTTACAAAATAAATACCTGTAGTTAATCCTTTCCCGGAAAAATTAACTTCATAAGTTCCAATTTCTTTTTTCTCATTGATTAATGTTTTCACCGCTACACCTGTGATATTATAGATTGTCAATGATATCATGCTCGGAAGAGCAACAGAGTATTTAATAGTAGTGGAATTAATAAATGGGTTTTTAATTATTTTCAAATCCCCATTCCCCATTCCAAAATCCAAATTTGATGGTTCCTCTATCCCTACACACGAATATTTGATTGTAGCGTAATGAGTTGCGTAGCCAGAAATATCAAAACCAGTACTCATTCCGGTTACATATACATAATTGTTGTTATACAATGCAATTGAATAAGCTCTGTCGTCTCCATTACCTGGTGGTCCGTTATATCTTTGTACCCATTCTTCACTTCCTGAACCGTTATATTTTATCGTCGCATAATCAAGATATGTTCCATTCCCCTCACTGTATCCTGTTACATATACATTTCCACTACTATCTAATACAATTCCCGTTGCACAATCCTCACCATTCCCGGGTCCACCATATCTTCTAACCCACATTGTATCCCCTGAACCGTCATATTTTATTGTAGTATAGTCATAATTGGTTCCAATTCCATAGCTTTTTCCCGTTACATACACATTGCCACTGTTATCTATAGCAAGTGCAGTTGCTTCGTCTATTTTGCCACTATTGCCAGAACCACGGTATTTTCTGACCCACATCGTATCCCCTGAATTGTTATATTTTATTGTTACATAACTACTATCCGTTCCCCAATGACATCCTGCAACATACA
>JBAZNK010000017.1 GCA_041649255.1 bacterium | reverse complement strand
CAAAAATACTGTTGGAGAAATGGGTAGTGTATCATCCTTATGATTCCGTTGCAGTGCAATTAATAAAAGAACTGGATAAGGAAATGAAACATCCGATGTCTTTACCGGTAGTGGGTTCATAATATAAGCATTGCGTCGCCGTAAGAATAGAATCTGTACTTTTTATCGATAGCTTTTTGGTATGCGTCTTGTATCATTTTTTGCCCTGCAAAAGCACAAACAAGCAGAAATAAAGAAGATTCCGGGAGATGGAAGTTTGTAATTAATTTGTCTACCATTTGAAACTTATAACCGGGATATATAAACTTGTTTGTCCAGCCTTCTCCTGATTTTAAGTGTTTTTTACTTTCTCTTAATTCTGCCATACTCTCAAGAGTTCTCACGCTGGTTGTACCTACCGTAACTACGGAACCGATAGCTGAATTAACAGAATTAATCTTATCTGCGGATGACTCCGAAATCTCATAGTATTCAGACATCATTTTATGCTCTTCTATGTTTTCGCATCTTATAGGATTGAAACTACCTAACCCGGTATGCAATAAAATCTTTGCTATGTTTATTCCTTTTTCTTCTATTCTGGTTAATAGGGATTTCGTGAAATGTAATCCTGCAGTTGGCGCAGCACAAGCGCCTTCCGTCTTTGCGTATACCGTTTGATAAGTCGTTTTGTCTTCGGAAAAAGCCTCTCTCTTTATATAAGGCGGGAGAGGCATCCTGCCGTATCTGTTAAGTTTGAGTTCGAAATTCTCCATAACAGGAAACTTGAACTGTATAGTATCATTCACGGAAATTATTTCTCCGCTGAAATCGGGCCCGAACTCAACTTTAACTCCCGGTTTCATTGAACGGTTTGGTTTGCCTATGAAAGCCCAGCAGGAATCGTCAGTTTTATTTGTTAACAGTATTTCTACTTTACCGCCTGTATCGGTTCGCTTGCCGATAAGACGAGCCGGCATAACTTTAGTTTCGTTCAAAACAAGCACATCTCCGTTGTTAAGATATTCTATTATTTCGGGAAAAACCCTGTGTTCAATTTTGCCAGTATCTTTATGCAGAACTAATAATCTTGATTCTCCTCGTTTGGCAGGATACTGCGCAATAAGAGATTCCGGCAACTCGTAAGAAAAATCTTTTATTAACATATTTTATTAAGAAAAATCTTTTTTAGGACGCACCTGCCAAACAGAACGGCAGGCAGGGATTCCCGCAGATTGTCAGGATTTATAAAATTTTTTCCGCTCTCTGTTTTTGTTATTCGTTAACTATAAACTGTTTTCTTTAATTTGTGTCTATAAATTTGTTCTTTGTTTAATCTTTTATCCTGTTAATCCTGTCTAAAATTCCTGATCCTTTTTGTATTCGTTATTTGTTTGTAGTTTTTCAATTTTTATGTTTTTTCTTAATCTTTTTGTTATCTGCGTTGATCCCTGCCTGCCGGCAGGCAGGTGCGTCCAAAATTTTCTGTTTTTGAATGAGGTTACCACAATTTCATTGCTTTTTTCACTTCTTTGAGAGTTGCGTTCGCAACTTCTCTTGCTTTTTTTGAACCTTCTTCAAGGAGATTGTCCACGTCGTTTATATTTATTTGCGCTCTTTTTTCCCTGAAGGGTTCAATAAATTTATTCATTGCTATTGAACATTCAGCTTTGCAACTTACGCATCCACGAGTTCCTTCTTCACATTCTTTTTTTATTACGGGAATAGCTTCTGAACTTGCAGTAAGTTTATGATAAGCAAAAACAATGCACCCATCCGTATGTCCGGGGTCGGTTTTACGAATTTTTAGCGGGTCGGTAAATGCCTGGGAGATTTTAGATTTAATGGATTCCAAAGATTCATTTATAATGATTGTATTGTTTAGTGATTTTGACATCTTCCGTCCGTCCAGTCCGGGAACTCTTGGAGTTTTGTTAACGATGGATTCAGGTTCGGGAAATATATTTCCGTAAGCGTTGTTGAATTTACGTGCGATTTCCCGCGTCATCTCTATGTGGGGGAGTTGGTCTTCTCCGACGGGAACGGCATCCGCTTTGTAAATAAGTATATCCGCGGCTTGTAAAACGGGATATCCCAGTAAACCGTAATTCAAATTTGAATACAAATCTTCAGTTATTTCTGTAGTAGTTGTGTCTTCTTTAGTTGGAGGAGTATAATTTCTCATCATATCTTTAAGCGTTGGATTTTGTCTGAGCCAATTTACGGGCATAAGCATTGATAAAAACAAATGCAGTTCTGAATGTTGAGGCACAAGAGATTGAATAAACAGGGTAGATTTTTTGGGGTCAATTCCGCAGGCAATCCAATCTGCAACAAGTTCGCGAATTACCGGTCGCATCTCTTCTTTATTGTAACTTGTAGTTAAAGCGTGAATGTCGGCTACTTCAAAAAAGCATTCGTAGGTATCCTGCAGTTTAGCCCAGTTTGAAAACGCGCCGAATAAGTGTCCGATGTGGGCTCTGCCTGTGGGTCTGGTTCCGGATAGGATTCTTTTCATTGTTGTAGGGTTATTATTTTTAAAAGAAATTTACGGGCGATAAAAAACAAAAAGAAGAAAACGGCTATTCCTAAAATCATAGGTAATGTATTGGGTTTTATGGGTTTTTTCTGAAACAATTGACGGTTGTTCGTGTTCATAAGCGTAGGTTGCCTTCCAAATAACGGACGATTATTCATATTCATAAAATATTGAGTTTTTCTATTTAGTCAATGATTTTTTAAGGAAGCGGTTTTCTATTTTTGTTTTAAAACTCTTCGTTTTCTATTCTCTGTTTAAATTCATGTCCATCCATGCTCATTCGCGGATGAATTTCTTTAGGTTCTCTATTCTGTTTCAATCAGTGAAAATCCCTGCCTGCCGGCAGGCAGGCGTGTCCGTTATCCGTGTCTATAATCTTTTTTTGTTATTTTTTTCTCGTGTTAATCTGTTGGAAATCTCATGGTCCATATTTTTTGGGCAAAGATAGCAGTTTCAGAACGTCATTCTTTATTTCGGAGTAGGTTAATTTTTCTGCGCCCGGGTAAGCGATAACGATAGTTTCCCCGTTGAAGCAATCTTTATTTTTCCTGTAAATATCTCTTAAGCGGCGTTTTAGTTTGTTTCTTATTATAGAACCTTTTATGTATCTGCTAATAATAATGCCTACTTTTTTATCGGGGGAAGAAACATTAAAAACAGTAAAACTCTTATCCCGCTTTTTCCTGCCGCAGTTAAAGACTTTTTTAAACTCTTTTTCTTTCCTTAATCGCTCATTCTTTGTGAAGCGCTCGTCTAATGGCATAGCATAAAATCAGACATATTTCACAAGCAAGATGCTTGTGTTACAATGCATAGCATAAAATCAGGTTTATTTATCCGCTTTAGGTGATGCTCTGAATTCATCCGATACGGTAAGTTTTTTCCTGCCTTTTGCTCTGCGGCGTTTTAACACCTGTCTGCCTTTAGCCGTTTCCATACGGGCTCTAAAGCCATGAGTCCTGCGACAACGAATTCGCGAAGGTTTATATGTTGGTTCTGACATAGTTTTTCACACCTTTCCCCGCAAACGGGGACAAATCATTTTTGTTTTTGAGGGGTTATTTCCGACCCCTTTACTATAACTTTATCAATAAGATTATACTCTTTTGCTTCTTTTGGAGACATCCAGAAATTTCTATCCGTGTCTTTTTCTATTTTTTCAATAGTCTGACCTGTGTGGAAAGAAATTATTTCATTGATTTCCTGACGGACTTTGACAATTTCCTGCGCATGCAAAGCGATATCGGTTGCCTGTCCCGAAACTCCACCCATAGGCTGGTGTATCAATATCCGTGAATGTGGTAGCGCGTATCTTTTCCCTTTAGTTCCTGCCGTAAGCAACAAAGCTGCCATAGATGCGCACATTCCCATACAGATGGTAGAAACATCCGGCTTAACGTATTGTATCGTGTCGTATATCGCCAATCCTGAAGAAACGACGCCACCTGCCGAATCAATATAAAGATGAATATCTTTTTCAGGGTCTTCGGAGGCAAGTAATAATAACTGGGCAATTACCGTCCCTGCGACGTTATCGTTTATTTCCCCGTTAATCATTATTATCCTGTCCCTTAAAAGTCTTGAAAATATATCATAGGCTCTTTCACCAAAAGCAGTTTTTTCTATTACCATAGGAACTAAGTTCATAGTTTTGTATCCTCCTCTATTGTGAGATTATCATTTTTTGCACTTGCTTAAAAGTATTCGCATTGAAAACAACGAAATAAACACCTTTTCTAAGTTTGTTTTTCAGTTCAATAGTATAAATTCCTCTTTCCTGGGTTCCTTTATAGACGGGAATAACAAGTCTTCCTGTTAAGTCATAAACGCTTAGTTTTATTGAAGCTTTTTCAGGTATTCCGTATTTTATGTTTATTTTCGCTGAGCCCGGGTTTGGAGTTGGCGAGAATAATGCGAATTTAATCGGGAGTGTTTTGTTTTCTTCGACAGCCGGAGGATGAATAAAGAACGAATATGTTCCGCTGTCGGGGGCTATCGAGTGGTTACCCGCCTGGTCCATAACGGTTATATAATATTCTATTTTTAGACTATCTGTAACCGTTTGCGGTGGGATGGTATCTCTGTAAAAACTGTTAGCGAAGGAATTCATAGTGTGATATGTCCAATTAGTATCTGTGCTTGTTTTATAAAATAAAACAGGGGCGTAAACTACAAAGTTATCCGTTATTCTTGTCGTTATGTCAAACGGTCCCGTAAAACCGAGTGTATCTTCCCATACAGTAGTGTTGCTTATTACGGGAGGAATTGTATCATATCTGATATAGGCATATCCCATATTATCTTCTTCCACGTTTCCGCTGCTATCTACCAGCCATATATATATAAGGGAATCATTGGTTGTTACGGAAAGCGTATCCGGGGAAGAATGCATTGTCCCTGTGGTATCAAATTCTTCTACAGGGCTTGAATTTAATTTGTAATAGTATTCTGCTATTCCGCTTGCATCAAAAGGATTCGTCCAATTAATTACATACAGAGTTGTGGATAATGGTTTAACTATCAGATCAGTAGGGGCTCCCGGGACTACCATATCTTCAAATTCCGAATAAAGAAATGGTTTATAAAATATCTTCCCTTTACTTACATTATCGTAATGATCATAGAGTTTTGTTTTTATAATAGTAGTATCTGTTGTATTCCAGTAGTTATAACTGGCATCTATCCAGTTACTTGCATTATTGTAGACTAAATAACCCGTAGCTTGAATATTATTTCCTCTGATGAAAGTTTCCCCTGCATTATAAATAGCAGAAGCAGTTGTATCTACTATAGAATTAAAATTAATTGTTGTTGTTTTATAATCACATATGGCTCCGCCGTATTGAGCACTATTATTAATTAGAGTGTTATTTTGTATATTGGCAGTATCACAATTATATATGCCGCCGCCATATTCAGCAGCTGTGTTATTGTATATGCTATCTTTTTCTATAGTAGCAAACCCATTAGAATTAGATATGGCTCCACCTTTTTGTGCAGTATTGCTATATATATAATTATTTCTGCAAATAAGTTTTTTGTAATTATGTATTCCCCCGCCAATGCCATCGGCAAAATTATGGTACACATTATTGCTTTCTACTACGGCTGAATTATAGTTATATATGCCACCACCGTTTCCTTCAGTTGCATTGTCATATATGTCATTATGAAAAACATTTATAGAGCTTTCATTAGATAATCCCCCGCCATTATATTTGGCAGTATTGTTGAATACGGAATTGTTTCTTATGTTTGCAGTCCCGGAGTAATTATGTATTCCTCCGCCTATCCCATAATTAGCAATATTGTAAGATATATTATTGTTTGTTATTTCGGCTGAACCTTTGTTGGAAATCCCTGCTCCGCTTCCCCAGTTAACGGTTGTGGTATTATTAGAAATAGTGTCATAAGTTATAGATGCAGTCCCTTCGTTAAATATGGCTCCACCGTTATACATAGAGGCATTATGCAGGAAAATATTCCCCATTATATATGCCGTTCCTTTATAATTATTCCATATTCCTCCACCAACCGCGGTAGTATCCGTATTTGTATTGAAAGATATGGTATTGTTTGTTATAGTTGCTGCTTTGCTGTTGAATATCCCCCCCCCGCCATATTTAGCCGTATTGTAGGAAATAGTATTATTTGTTATGATGCAAGAACCATTATTGTATATCCCTCCACCGCAAAGTTCTGTAGTATTATTAGAGATAGTATTGTTTGAGATATAAACCAAATTAGAATTCATATTACTGATTGCGGAGTTTCCTGCGAATTCTATTTTACAATATTGCAAAGAGCATTTTGCCGTTGAGGTAAATAAAATATTTTCCCATCTTTTGGATGTGTCCCGTGCTGTTATTGTAATAGAATCCGTTACCGTTCCAATTGCATATAGAGTTCCAGTTACTGTTAATTGTTTAGAATCTCCCATAAGTATTTTCGTTCCGGATTCAATAGTCAAGGTTATGGAATTATCAACAATTATATCATTTGTTATAAAGTATGGACTTGCTGTTTTTGTCCATGTTGTATTCGCGGTAATATTTGTACTTACATAAGTAGTATCTGCGAAGAGTGTGGAAATTAAAACGAGGGAAAATATCCCCGGCACATATAGTTTGGTTTTAAACATATTTTTATTCCGGACTTATCTCCGCGTTTTCTATAAGGAAATTCATTGTTTTATCTACTGTAAATTCCCACACAATGGAACTAAAGATTCCTTTCTTCTGCAAATCTTTTACAAGTTTTTCGTATCCTAATTTTCTTCCTTCTTCCGTATCAAGTAACTTTGCTTTCAATTCTTCTGCCGTTATTTCAACGTGTTCTACTTCGGATAGTTGCTGCAATATCATATCTCTTTTTGCGCGCCATATGGCAATTTCTTCTAACTGGCTTTTTGTTTTTTCGTCTATATTTTTACCTGCCTGTTTGAGCATTGATTCCATATAATCTGCAACAAGGGAATTCAACGGTTTGAACGGGTTGCTTTCTATAAGGGAATTGATAATTTGAGTTCTCATTCTTGAACGAGCTTCCGTTTCTTTATCTCTTGCGATACTGGTGGTTATATTGGTTTTTAGTTCTTCCATAGACTTAAACCCTATGTTTTTTGCAAATTCATCATCTATCGGAGGCAATCTTTTTTCTTTTATTTCATGGACGACAAATGCATATTCTACCGATTTATCTCTCAGGTTTTCATCTTTATGGTCAGGTGGGTATTTAATTTTCACCGTTTTCTTATCCCCCGGAACGGTATTTTTCAGGGCGTTTCTTATTTCTTCGGGTGTTTCGGGAGCATCCATCAAAACGGTATAATTTGAAACATGATTTTTGCGATAAACGCCTTTTTCTTCCCATAATATGTCATAACTAACGATAAGCATATCTTCGTCGGAGGCAGCTCTCATAGCTGTAGGCACATAAGTAGCTTTTGAGTCTGTTAATTTGGACATTACCATTTCTATTTCTTTTTCCGTGACTTCAGTAGATAGTTTTTTTATTTTTATTCCTTTATAATTTTGGAGTTTCAAATCAGGCATAATTTCATAAGATAATTTAACTTTAAGTTCCTTTGCGGGGTCGAAATTTTTCTCTTCCAGTCTGATGTCCGACACCGGAGAGATTTTTTCTTTTTCTGCTATCCCTCTGTATGTTTCCCTGATGCATTCATTTATTGCTTCTTCTTGTATGGTGGCACTGTACTTTGACTTTATGATATTCATAGGGACTTTCCCTTTCCTGAAGCCGTCTAATTTTGCCGACGCCTGGTATTCGGAATAAAGAGACTCTATTTTCTTATTTACTTCTGTGGCAGGAATGCTAAATTCCAGCGATCTCTCACATTCATTTAGTTTTTTTATTTCAAATTCCATAATATCCTTTTTCCGTTTTAGCGGAACAAATTTTCTTTTTTTGGGCAGAGTGGGATTTGAACCCACACTCCATTTTATAGGAACCAGGTCCTAAGCCTGGCGCGTATGCCAAATTCCGCCATCTGCCCCTTAATTGTTAAATTAAGGTATTAATATCCTGTTTTATATCATATTGTTTAATTATGTCAAGGTAATTGTAGTTTAAAAATTTGTAGAAATAGAAAGAATATAATTTATATTATTGAAAGTTTTATTTATCCCTTTTTTCTTTTTTCCATTCTCTGTTTTATCTCTTGCTCAAAAGCAATATCGGAGGGAATAAAATAATGACTATTTTTCAGCTTGTCCGGTAAATAGGTTTCGTCTTTTAACTCCCCTTCTTTATGGCTGTGCGGATACTTATAATCTTTTCCATACCCTAATCCTTCCATAAGTGAAGTTACAGCATTCCTTAAATGTAATGGCACGGGAAGCGAACCGTATTTCTTTACGTCGCTCATCGCATTCCCATAAGACACCAGCGCAGAATTGCTCTTGGGCGCGGTTGCAAGATAAATTACAGTCTGGGAAAGAGGCAGATATCCTTCCGGCAATCCGACAAACTCAATCGCGGATTTACAAGCGGATGCTAATATGAGAGCTTGAGGGTCGGCGTTTCCTATGTCTTCGGCGGCAAAAATTACCATCCTTCTTACGATAAACAAGGGGTCTTCTCCGCTTTCTATCATTCGTGCAAGCCAATAGAGTGAAGCATCCGGGTCGCTTCCGCGCATACTTTTTATAAAAGCCGAAATTATGTTGTAATGCTCTTCGCCTTTTTTATCATACAAAAGGGGACAATGTTCGGTTGCGGATTTAATGGTTTCTAGAGTTAGTTCACGGACATTATCTCTGGGTTTAGTCGTAAAAACGGATGACTCGAGAATGTTCAAAGCCGTTCTTGCATCGCCGTCACTCATCCCGGCAAGATATTCTTTGACTTCTTCGGATATTTTAACGTTGAATTTTTTGAGACCGCTTTCCAAGCTTATTGCGCGATCAATTATTTTCATTATATCTTTTTCGTCAAGCGACTTGAATACGTATACCGTAGCTCGCGAAAGCAAAGGGGCGATTATCGAAAAAGAAGGGTTTTCGGTCGTGCTTCCAATCAAAATAATCGTGCCGTCTTCCACGTGAGGGAGGAATGCGTCCTGTTGCGCCTTGTTAAACCTGTGAATTTCGTCAACGAACAATATCGTCCTTTTGCCTCTTGCCCTTGAGATTTTCGTTTCTTCGGCTATCCTGCGGACATCGTTTACTCCTGAAAGGACTGCGCTGAACTCTTTGAATTCGTAGTTTTTTATTCCTGCGATGAGTCTTGCGAGGGTAGTCTTTCCTGTCCCGGGGGGGCCCCAGAATATCATACTCTGGACTTCGCCTGTTTCTATGACTTTTCGTATGTGTCCGTTTTCTCCGACAAGCCCGGACTGTCCTATAAACTCTTCGAGATTTTGCGGGCGAATCCTTTCTGCGAGAGGTTTGTTAATGGATTTATTGCAGTCCTGCTGAGAAAGATTATCGAAAAGTTGCATATTAGTGGGGGAGAGAAATTATTTCAAGAGAACTATTTTTTGTGTAAGCGTTTGATTGTTAATGGTCAATTTGCAGATATACATACCTGCGTTTACTTTATGCGAAAGGTTATCCCTGCCGTCCCATAATGCGTTATGTGCGCCCGGTTTTTGGGTAGTGTTCATAAGCGTCCTTACAAGCTGCCCGCTTACATTGTATATTTTTATGGATACCGAAGAACCAGATAATGATGGTTGAGACTTTTTAACGGAAGATTTCAGGATGAAAGATTTAATGTCGGATTTAGAAAATCCCCCGGTAATGCGTACTGCTTTTTTGCATTTCCTGTTGCTGGAATCCTTGACAAGGTTGGAGTCCGGGAAAATTGTATCCCCTAAGGATATTAAAGGATTTTGGATTTTGGACTTTAGATTTTGGATTACGGATACAGGATTACTGCCTATTGCGAGTCCCGGTACGGTAAAAGATATGGATGTTTGAGAAGTGGAAGGATTTGGGAATATGGATAAACCGGCATTATATTGGATGATTGTTTCTTCTGTTCCCGTAGTAGTGTCTACAAAAGATATGAAAAGCAGCGTGTATTTAACTCCCATCGAGTCCTGTTGTTCAATAGCTTGAGCGGTGCAAATAAGGCTTTCGGGAGGAGAGTACCATGTGTGTTGGACGCCTGCTCTTTTGAGAGTCAAAACGGTATCCAGATCTAAGTTTCCCCATTGAATATCTTGTATAAGCTTGTTAAAGTAAACGAGAATATAATCTCCGTTGCCTATTCCGTTTTCCTGCGGAAGTCCTTCATAAGCTATTGCGCTGTCGGGAACAGGTCCGTATTGCCCGAATGTTCCTTTGATTACGCAGGGAAAAATTACTGCGCCCTTAAGAAATTTATCTTTTATGTTAACGGAATCCGGGAATACCGTATCGCCGACTGCAATCGTTGGTCTGAGGCTGTCTGTTTTTAAACTGCAAACCAGAGCAAACCCAAGAGAATCCCATACGCAGGAATCTATATGCGCTTTGGCATCCAGCCATGAATGATTACGAAGGCGGAGTATGTTATTTATATTGGTTGAATTAATAGGCGGTTTGTTTGTGCGTTTGGAAAAGTAAAGAGTTATGTAATCGTCGGCATCAATGTATTCAATGGAATCCTGCCCGTCGGATGCAACGATAGAATCAATATAGGGAGCAAAAGTTCCCGCAATAATGCAAGGGGAGACGCACTGGTTTCCCCATTTATCCGTTAAACTGTCGGTTTGAGATTTACGAGGACGAACCGTATCTCCTATCATAAGCTGTGAGGTGTCGGTTAAAGTGACGGTAAGGTTTTTATAAGCAGTATCCCAGACTGCGGAAAAACTTCTCCATTTATGTCCGCCGCTTAATTTAAGTATGGAATCAATATTTGAGTTATTTACGATAAGGGTATCTATTCTCTCGTCAAAGGAAAGAGTAACTTTATCATTCGGTGTAAAAGAATTCGGAGGATTGTAAATTTCATCTCCGGTAGCGGTTGCGCTGGTAAGTAGAGGTCCTGCGGTATCAACGAAAGAGTATGTCGTAGTGATATTATGAAGCACAGGAGTGGCGAATGCGGGAGAAGCGAGGAAATCTATTTTGTATTGAATGAATTGGTCGTTATTATTTATGGATGATACTGTAGACAACAGTTGTCCGCTTGTGCAAGGAGGACAACTTGTCCAGGAAAGAGTATCGCTAAAAGTAATAGTATCCTGAAAACTTCTAATTTTTACGATAATATCCTGCCCGTTGTAATCCCCGTCCCATTCTATTTTAGTGTAATACCTTGTAGCATTTCTATTGCTTTCTCCTGTATTATATATAGAGGATATAAGACTTCCTGCGGGAACATATTTTGCCAATCTGAATATTGTTCCATTGTGGTCAGTCCCTACCAGAAGGCATTGATTACTTGTGAATATCATTGATAAAATTTTTCCCTGGCAAAGAGTCTTGCCTATTTGTACCCAACTGCTTCCTTTATCTGAAGAATAGAAAATTCGTGCGCTATCATCCACACAGGACACACCTGCGTAAAGAATGCCAAGAGAATCGCAAATCAACCTGACTTCACGGGCATTTGGGATAGGCGCAGTAGCATCGTGAGTGCCCCAACCGTTTTTAGTTTTAAAGATTTTTCCGCTGTCGCCTGTGGAGGCATAAATCGTGCTGTCCGGTCCCTCGATTAACGAGAAAACGGATTTTTGAGTGGTAGCAAATACGGCAGTCCAGTTAGCTCCGTTATCTACGGATTTTAGAACCAAACCAAGGTTAGTGCCTGAACCGGCATATACATTTCCATCAAGAGATTTGAGTAAAGAAATTATCCTGGTGTCTGCCATAGAAATATTTGACCAGTTTGTACCATTATCCACGGAACGAAGTACATAAGAATTTTCTCCACAACCAACAATTATAGTGTCAGAAAAAGTTATCATAGAATAAGTATATTTAGGACTATTTCCTGATTTAAAACAAGCAGGCCAATTTGTTTTACCGAATTCCGTAATATTTTCTATATAATATTCGTCTCCCCATTTATTAACATAACATCCGCTTAATAGGGATGAAGTAGAGTTATTCCAACATAAGGGATTTATTTTAAGTACGATATCTTCTCCACCATATAAGGAGTACCACCCCAGTTGATATGTCTCTCCATTATCCGAACTCATCCATATATCTATTCCGGTGTTTTCCCCTCCCGCAAAAATTAAATTTGTATCACCTCGAACTCCTTTTGTCATACTCCATACTTTGCTAGTATTTGATAAAGGGGTAGTTTTTGAAGAAGTACCTATAGATAATGAAATACCGGTACTCGTTTCAATGTTATTTGCGGACAGGTATTTTGTGGAATCCGTCCAGATAAGCTGGGAATCGCCATTGTTCCAATCACTTTGAACCCACGAGTTTGCATTGGCATTCAAACAGAAGAAAAACAATATTCCCCCTGCAAATAATTTGTTCCCCATTTTAATTAAATATCCCCTCAATTCCTCTCAATATTATCTTTAACGATAAAGCGCAAATAGTCAAGAATATTTTTCATTACAGTCATTTTGCCTTTAAAACTCAGTATAATCTTTCTCAGGGGCATTGAAGAAGATTCTATTTTTTTATTGTATCGCAACTATAAGAAAGATTCGTTTTTTTGTTGTTTCCTTTTATTGCGGTGACGATGGCTTCTGCTATTATTTTATTTGCTTTATATGTCGGGTGTACATCTTCTATAACGGAATCCTTCCCATTAAAGTACCAGTGCATATATTCTTTATTGTATTCGTTGGGAGACTTCAGCCTGCGGAATAAAAGAGAATCCGCTTCTGCAAAAATAATATTACTATCAGGCAATATAAGGGTGTGAGAATTTTTTGTATATGTAATATCTCCGAGGTTAAGAATAATCATTTTACTGTTATTTTGCTTGCAAACATCATAAATATTGCTGTATGCAAATTGTTCTATATCTTTAATGTTTTTATCCGGTTTTGGGATTTCCCCCAGTATTTTTTTAAAGGCGGTTATAGTTCTGTAGTAAATATCGTGTAAGTATAAAGGTATCGCTATTTCAAACAAAAAGCAAGTATAGTCTCTTATGTTTTTGGGAGTTCCTCTAAACTTTTCTATATTTAAATCAAGCGTTTTTGAATTAAAAGCAATTGGACTTATTACATTTTTCCCGTCTTTAGTTTTAGAGATATAAGGTACCGGTGTTACTGCAATATATGTCGGGGCTCCCATCAATGTAGCTCTTTGGGCTAACCACGGCGAGTATTGTACTACTACAAAATCAGGCTTGTAACGAGGGACTAATTCCCGGGACAATAAAAGCATCTGGGAAAGTCCGCCTGCGCATATTCCGGCATTCATCGAAGAGCCTCTTGTATTCTGGGAAACTATGTATGGGAAACTTTCTTCTGCCGGGCAAGCCATTCCGAAAGTAAATGAGCATCCCAGAAATAGAAACAAAGGTCTTTTAATTGTTGTATCAGTATAGAAAATGGGAACCCTAAATCCATTCCTGTCAAATTTTATTGGCACGTCTTTACTTATAACAAAAGTTTCAAATCCTTTTGCATTCGGTATTGGCCTGGCGCCTAATGTTGTGTCTGACTGCCACAGTTTTCCTTTCCATCCGCAAGACGGCCCCTTTATATGTTTATATAATTTACTTGTTCTATCTAATAATAATAAAGAAGAGTTAAAGAGTATAAAAACAAAGATTAACGTTAAAACCCAGATAATTCGGGAAGTTTTGTTTTTTAAAGTGTTTTTATCCCAGAGTTTATTGTAGGTAATTCCTGATAACCAGAGTGTTATTAAAATCGCCTTAAAAAGAATTAGTATTCCAAATAACAGTTTATTTTCTACCCCTGTTTTTGTTAGTGATAGTTCAATAAAATTAATTAAAGAATATAGGATGATTATGCCAATCGTAAATGCGGAAAAACTAAGTAATTTTTTCATTCTTAATCCGGTTAATCTTGTTATCTATTGTTTATATCTACCTTGTAAATCCTATCAAGGGTGTCTTTAAGAATAAAACATAAGTAGTCAAAAATGTTTTTTACTACAATCATTTTACTTTTGCCTACTCTGTTGTCGCATTTCAATACTGTGGGAATTTCTGCTATCTTTGTATCTTTTAATCTGCTTAATTTTATTAGTATTTCTGTCATAACAATAAACCCTTTTTCTTTTATGAAGTTATTCCCGTAATTTTTATATGCTTTTTTTAAGAGCTTAACGGAATAAGCGCGATAGAAGGAACTGTAAGTTTTTACTTTTAGATGCGGGTACAGTATTCTTAAGAATATATTAGCGGCATAGCTTAAAGCTTTACGGATAAATGTAGTGCCAATTATTTCCCCATCCTTTGCATAACAGGAGGCTATGACTAAATTGTTTCCTTCCAATATTTTTTTTATCATAACCGGTAATATGGAATCATCCCCGGTATTATCAGCTTCTTTAGTTATGATAATGTCTTCTTCTTTTGCTTCTTTTAAAACATAAGAAAAACCTGTTTTAAAAGCTTCCCCGGGACCTTTATTCGTAGAATGAGTAAGAACTTCTACCGGAAGTTTATTTTTGAAAGATGTTGCTATTTCTTCCGTTTTGTCTGAGCTCCCGTCATTAACAATAATTGTCCGGCAACTATAATTTTTAGCAAAACATTCTATCTCTTTTAATAAAGTAGGAATGTTTTTTTCTTCATTGTATGCCGGAATAATAAATATTATCATATATAATAATTCTTAACCTCTAAGAGTTTTTAATGAATATAATTTCACCGGTTTTTTTGTCAACTTTAACTTAGTAATTCTTCTTGGTTTGTCACAAGGTTATTTTTCGTATATCTTGATTATTTTTTCTGCCATATTTTCCCATACAAAATTCTTGGCTTTTTCTCTTGCTCTTGTGCCAATTTCCGATAGTAGATTGTTATCATATGTGAGTTTTTCAACTGCAGAAACAATAGCTTTACTATCCCTTTCATGGACGATAATCCCGTCTATATTATTTTCTATTATATCTATTGCTCCTCCTGCGTTTGTTGTGATTACTGCGAGTCCTGATGCCATAGCTTCCAAAAATACCATACCGAACCCTTCGCAAAGAGTAGGGAAAACAAAAATAGTATAATTCCCGTATATATTAACCAACTCTTCTTCAGGAACTAACGGAATTACCTGAACTTTATTTCTTACGTTTTGTGAAAATTCGGATTTAATTGTTTCTTCCGTTTCTACTCCTCCCACTATAGTCAAACTCAGGTTATCAATTTTATTTGCAAGTATCGAATATGCATCTGCAAGGTATTTTACTCCTTTTCTTGGAATCCACGTCCCGACATACAATAACGAATTTTTGCCGGGATAGGATTTTTTTTGTTTTAGAAAAAACTTTATAGACACTCCGGCAGGTATTACTTTTATTTTTTCTGTTTTTATGGAACAATGCTGAACGATAAAATCTTTATCAACGCTGTTTAAACATATTACCATATCGCTTAATTTCATTGATAATTCTACGCTTCTAAGCCTTACGTTAAATCCTATTTTATGTATTAAAGATAATTTCAGCAATCCGAGTTTTTCATTTTCTTTCCTGACTTTTTCATCCAGGTGTTCAAGTCCTATGGATAAACAAATATATTTGTTATTCAGTTTTAGAACTCTTTTATAAAGCCCCCATATAAAACCGTCTCCCGAAGCAATCTGGACAATATCAAAACCCTTGTATAATTTATAATATTTTCTGACTGCAAAAAATACGGCAAGAGGAGAATTAAAGTATCGTAAATGTTTTGTCGGCAAGGCGGTTTTTAAGTCTTCGCTAAATATATACTTAACAAAGTGTCCCCTTTTTTCTAATTCTTTCCCGAGTTTAATGAGTATTTTGGGCGAACCAAGTTTTTCGTCGCAAGGGAAATTTCCGGCCAGTAAGATTTTCATAAGTCTTATTTTTGAGGGTATGTTATTTTTAAGTATAATTTATGTATGGACATCAGGGGAAACAGGACAATTCTTAACATTTTGAATAAAAGAAATCCACCGATACCATAATGTTTTTTGAAAAAATAAGCAAGGCTTTCCTCGTGTAGTTTTTTTCTGGTATTTTCAAAGTACCCTAATGATTTTGAGCCGTAATGGATTATATAAGCTTTCGGATAATAGTACATTTTCCAACCCTGTTTTTTTATTCGATAACACCAATCCGTTTCTTCAAGAAACATCATATAGTTTTCGTCCATTAAGCCTACTTGTGTTGCTACTTCTTTGCGTACCATCATACATGCCCCGCTTATATGTGCCACTTCGTTTTCCGTGTCAACTGCTTTCGGACCTGCGGTACTGCACCCGGGTTTGTAAATTAGAGGGGAATTGTGGAATATTTTTTGTATCCCGGAATGTCCTACTAAACTGTCCCAGAATTCTCTAAGAGGAGTAAAAGAGTATTTTGAGGATGGCGGAGATGCGGAATCCATTTTTTCTGTCAAATACATTTTACATCCAAGCGCTCCTATGGTTAAGTTTGTATCCATAAATTGTACCATTTTATCAAAGGCAGAATCTAAAATAATAGTATCGTTATTCAGGATAAGCAAATACCGTCCGTTTGCCAGTTTTAATGCTTTGTTATGATTGCTTGCAAATCCTTCTGTCTTATTGTTCCTGATTAAAGTAATTCCGGGGTATTTTTTTTTAATCAATTCCGGTATTTTATCATTTGAACAATTATCTATTACAAATATTTCAAGGGTTACGTTTTTAGTTTCCTTAAATATAGAGTCGAGACATTTTTCTAAAAATTCTTTATTCTTATGATGAACGATAGATATGCTTAAATCAATATGATTTTTTAATACTCCTTTGTCTTTAGGTGTAATAACGGACAGTTTCATAACAATTATATTTTTTTACGGTCAGTTTTTACTGCAATGTTTTTTAATTTATCTTTAACTGTTTTTTCTAATTTTTTAGACATTTTATAGTATTGTTTGCCGGTTTCTTTTTCTTGTTTAGTCCCTTCAATATAAGAAGTTTTTAATCTTTGTAACACATTGGAAAGCAATAAAATGCAGTTATCGTAAAGCATATTTTCAATACAAGCAAAATCTTGGCTGGCAATATCGTTTCTTTTTACGGCAATTATACTTCCCGTATCAACACCTGTATCTACCCAATGGACACTACATCCTATTTTATCAAACTCGTTGTTATAAACAGCCCATTTCCAGCAATCTATACCGCGATAAAACGGTAGAATTCCAGGATGTGCATTCAATGTCCCAAGTTTTGGTATTTCAAGGATTTCCTTTTTAACTATTCCGGTTTGCCCGAGGATTAAAATATCAGGGTTCAGCATCTTAAGGATATTTATTGTTTGTAGAGTATTTGTCCCGTGAGTAAAAAATACCTGTTGTGCTAATTTAGAATAGTCGGTTGTTATTGGTTTTTCATCTCTTGTGTATTTTTCTCCCTGAAACATTTTTTCTATGGAAAAGCATAAAGCATCCCAAATGCCGACTCGTTTTTTTACAGAGTTAAATAATTTCCAGTTATAGTTTGGCGGTTGTTTAATTACGACTACGGCATTAGCTTGGAGGTCGTCAAGGATAAATCTGTTCAATACTTTTTTACCAAAATTGCTATTTTTATTTGTCAAAACGACAATGTTCATCGTGACGCCTCTAACAATTTTTTTTCTCTTTCCAGCCAGTAATTGGCTATTCCCCCGGGGGTATCGCAAAAGAAATCATCATTTTTGCAGACTGCATTTAGCAAATACTTGTAACTATCTCCCCATTCAGGGAAAAGCGTATTATTCAGTGTCCTTGGATGAAAGTCAACAACAAAAACTCCGCTTGAAGACCTGGCATTATTTATAAGCGAATCTATCATATCTTCATATTTTGTAAATTTCGATTCTTTTCTAAAATCAAATAATTGAGCATCCATCAAACTCGGTGGCAATTGTAAAGTATCAACCCGGGAAGAGGTATTTGAATCGTACAAATGAAAAGGGCTGCTTATGCCGTAACGGAACCCGCTGTGTTTTTCGAAACAAATGCTGGAATCGTATACCAGTCCTATTTCATTGTGAATTGCCGATGTCTGTGCTGCATCATCCTGGTTCCAGTGCCAGTAGTGATGACGATTGCCTGTAATGTTTTTGCCCAGGACGGATTCTATTTTTTGTTTTTCGGCTTTGAAAGAATTCACAGATTTGTATGCAAGATAACTTGCATGCATTCCTATTTCAAAGCCATGATTTTTCAGGGTTTCAAACACTTGAGAAAACTTTTTCCCGGAGACATCATAAAACGGGTCCGGTGCGTATAATAAATAGCGTAATAAGTTCCCTTTATATCCGCAAAAGTAAAAAGCAGATTTTAAACAGTAGGTGGTTTCTAACTTCATACATTTTTCAAAGTTCCAGAAAGTTTCTTTTCCGAACAATATATCGAATATTTTAACAGGGTTAATATTCGGTTTATTTTTTGTGCAATATCTTATTGCTTCTATCCATTTTATCATCACCGGGTAATCAATATCGTGGGACAAAGCAACTGCGTATTTTTTACCGTAAGGCCAGGATGGAAGAGGCCGATGACTTTTACTGAAAACATTTAACAATATGTCTGCATATTTATTTACGATTGGCGTGTGCAGCAGGTTATTTTGATAGAGAAACGATTGTTGAATATTGTGCCTGTCTTTTTTATCTCTATTTATAAATTTTTCATTCCAGCCTGTCAGCAAATAGAAAGAAGAAAAAATTATATCGTTTGCCAAAAGCGTTTTATCATTATCCAAATGATAGACTTTATTTTTTAAGCTAATTTCGTCAAAAAAAAGGAATGGGATTTCTTTATCGTAAATTATCTTAATAGGCGTATCTATCATAATAGAGTTTAAGCATAACGGTATAATATGAAGCTTGCAATTTACATTTTTATCGTGTCCATAATAAACATCAACCTCATTGTTTGAATTCTCTTCTTTCACAAATTCCCATGGGAATCCGGCGATGGCAAGCAGTGTTTGAAAAGTATATTTTATTTCGGGCGCTTGTAGCGTAAATGCCGTATCGCTACCTATTAAAATTCTAATTTTTTTCAGTTTTTATCCTTGTTTTGTTTTACAACTTATTGTCAGTAGTCTGAGCATATCCTATGTTTTAATAAATTACTAAAGAATAGCAGTCTGTCAATATTTTCTTCCTGTTTTCTTATTAAGGTTGACAAAAATTTTTAATAAAATTATAGTTTACTGTTTGGTTATAGAAAAAAGTTAACAAGTGGGAGCAGAAGAAAATGACAACTCCGTGTAATAGTTTATTGAAATTTAAAACTTCTCTTTTCTTTCTAATAGCAACGATATATTTGCTGTTTGCGAAGGGGCTGCCGTGGGTTGAAGCGGATTTTCAGTTGGAAATATCCCGGAATTTAGTTCAACGACATTCTCCGTCTCTGGCTAAAGAGACAAATGATACTTTATTAGTCCAGGGGAAAAACGGAGATTGGTATGATTGGCATGGGATTACAAATGTTTTTCTGATGACGCCTATTGCTATGTGTGAACCGATTGTAAGTAAAGTAATACATAAGGATGGGGGCGTTAAACAGGTTACATCTTTTTGGGGAGCATTAACCGGCGTTGTCGTTAATGCATTAGCATGTGTGGTTTTCTTTTCACTGCTTTGTTCCCTTGGAATGTCGCTTAAAGTATCTTTTTACACTACATTATGTTCAGCTTTTTTTACAATTATTTTTCCCTATTCTTCTACGAATTACGAAGGGAATTTAAATATGCTGTTTATAGTGAGCTCATTATATTTTTTATTTGAATTTTTAAGAAAACAGAGATTATGGCATTTAGTTTTTTGTGGAATTTTTGCAGGGTTGACAATCAACACAAGAGACCTCTCGTATGTTTTTCTTTTCTTTGTGTCTGTTTTTATTTTTGGGACTGCTTTAAAAGAAAAAAATCCCAAGATAATATTTGTTTTTTTAATAGGAGTAGCTCCTTTCTTTTTTCTTTGGGGATGGTATAATTGGATAAGGACCGGTGGTTTTTTCATAAGTCCAAGTGCAAAAGCAGTATTAAATAAAGGGTATTACTATATCGACTCTATTGCGATAGGAGTGCAAAAAACAGTTTTTAATAAGAATAAGAACATATTTTTATATTCACCAATTTTAATATTATCGATATTGGGTTGGAATCAATTTTTTAGAGAAAAGAAAAAAGAGTGCATATTAATAGTATCTGTTGTGGCTTTTTATCTTTTCGGAAGCACTTTATTGTGGTCTGATTTTTTTAGTTGGGGACCAAGATATACGCTCGAAATTACTCCATTATTGATTCTGCCTTTAGGATATTGGTTAAAACCCAAATTTTCGCCAAGTAAAAGATTTTTTATTTATAGTTTAGCTGCTTACAGTTTGCTTATTCAATTTGCGGGGACATTGGTTAACTGGCACGGGAGAATCCGCTACTTCTGGGATAAGGATATGGAGTATGTATTTTATTACAGGTATCCGCAATTATGGGATACCGTAAAGATTTTATTTATAAATTTATGGAATTTATTTTTAGGAACATTGCATACTTTTGAAAGCGCCCAATATACGCCCCCGGAGATATCTAATGAGTCTCTTTATGCTTCGAATACGGTATTCACGTGGTGGAACAGGTTAATGTTTATGGGGGTTAATCCTATTTGGATAGGGATTTATTGGGTTGGCAGTTTGTTGGTGGTTTACTGTTCTGTAAGGTATATATTGAGTTTCGTGCGAGGAGAAGAGGGGAAGTAGGGGATTACGGGAACAGATTTTTTTGATACAGGTTTTCCGGATGATTTGTGTTTGGGGTTATAAGTTCCTATGTGCCCCTTTAGCGATAAGCAATCCTGCGATTTCTTTGTAGTCTTTTTCCAATGCCCAGATTAGCGGGGTATTGCCGTACCTGTCTTTTACATTAACATCCGCACCCTTAGCGACAAGCAATTCTACGATTTCTTTGTAACCCTTTTCCGATGCCCGGATTAGCGGAGTGACACCGTTATTATTTTTTACATTAACATCCGCACCCTTAGCGACAAGCAATTCTGCAATTTCTTTGTAACCGTTTCCCAGCGCCCAGACTAGTGCGGTATTGTAATATTTGGTTTCCGCATTAATATCCGCACCCTTAGCGATAAGTATTTCTACGATTTCTTTGTACCCCTTTTCTGATGCCTGGATTAGTGGGGTAACGCCGTTATTGTTTTTTGCATTAACATTCGCACCCTTAGCGATAAGTAATTCTACGATTTCTTTGTACCCCTTTTCTGATGCTCGGATTAGGACGGTATACCCGTATCTGTCTTTAGCGTTAACATCCGCGCCCTTAGTGACAAACAATTCTACGATTTTTTTGTAGCCTTTTTCCAATACCCAGATTAGCGGGTTATTGCCGTATTTGTCTTTCACATTAACATCCGCGTCCTTAGTGACAAGTATTTCTACGATTTCTTTGTAGTCTTTTTCCAATGCCTGGATTAGCGGAGTAACACCGTTATTATTTTTTGCATTAACATCCGCACCTTCAGCGATAAGCAATTCTGAGATTTCTTTGTAGCCGTTTTCTAATGCCTGGATTAGCGGGGTATCGCCGTATCTGTCTTTTACATTAACATCTGCACCTTCAGTGATAAGCAATTCTGCGATTTCTTTGTAGCCTTTTTCCAATGCTTGGGTTAGCGGGGTATTTCCCCATATACTTTCTTTTGCGTTAACATCTGCGCCTTTGGCGATAAGCAATTCTGCGATTTCTTCATAGCCGTACCGCAATGCAAAGTTTAGCGGGGTATCGCCTTGGATGTCTTTCACATTAACATCCGCGCCCTTAGCAATAAGTAATTCTGTAATTTCTTTGTAGCCTTTTTCCAATGCCCAAATTAGTGGGGTATATCCGTACCTGTCTTTTATATTAACATCTGCGTTGCTGGATAAAAGTGAAAATTTAATTGCTTCTTTTACTTTTTCTAAATCACCGGTTTTAATTGCTACAAATAAGGATTCTTCCCGTTTGTTCATATTGTTTTCTTTATTTTTAATTCATATTGCCTTTATAATCTATTGTCAACAGTTTTAAACTTATAGCGTGTTTCGTATGATATGTTTTCCCATATTAAATGGTATAATGTTTTTCGAGAGAAAATCGACTAAAATAGATAATGATAACTTCATCAAAGTATTACTTTTATCTGAATCTCCGGAACTTACTTAAAAGGAATCAGCTTAAAGGGTTTTACTAAGAGGTTTCTTAGGACGGGTAAAGGTTTGCCCTTGCGGGAGGTATTGCATATATAAAAGTTTGGGTAATTCGCCTGAGGCGTACAGACACTCCGTCTGATAAAAAAAGGAAAACTCCAGTAAAAAGTTGACATTTTTTGAAAATACAATATTTTTAGTTAAAATATGAGTTCTATTGCAATTCTTTTAATTAAAGGAAAGAATTAAACAAATAAAAAAGGGGGAAGAATGCTTTTTATGACCACGATGGATGTGATACCGGGGAAGATAGAAGATTTGCTTTATCTTACGAAAAAAGTAAAAGCGCCGGAAAACATAAAGATAAAACAGTTTCTTAAATTACTTGGAGCGCATGATTTTGTAGTTATATATGAAGCTCCGAATGAATCCGAAGCATTAGAATTTGTTTTGAAATTCACAACGGCAGCTTCTACCAGGACTTCTTTGTCGAGTCCGGTTGAAGGATACGAGAAATAGAAAACAGAATAGAGAAAGATCAACCACCCCGCCAAGGCGGGGTAAACTCCGTCCACGGAGAACAGAAAATTGAGGGTTGAAAAAATAACAGATAAGAAAATGGAGATAAGAAAAAGAGAGGGCACAGAGAAAGAAGAGAGTTGAACTAAAAGGGGGAAAAATGCTTTTTATGACTACCTTTGATGTAATACCGGGAAAGTCGGAAGATTTATTTTATCTGACTAAAAAAACCAAGGCACCGGATAATATAAAAATAAAAGAATTTCTAAAATTATTGGGAGCACACGATTTCGTAGTCGTATATGAAGCTCCAAACGAAGCTGAAGCATTGGAGTTTGTCCTGAAATTCACGCCGGCAGCTTCGACAAGAACTTCTTTATGCAGCCCGGTTGAAGGATACGAGAAGTAATTCGTTTTTTAATGTTCTTCTAAGATTTAAACAGTAATGGCAATTCGAAAGAATTGCCATTTGTTTTTGGCGAGGCAGGTTTGCCCTTAATTATTTTCTTCCTGCGGGAAGCATTTCCTGACGATGATTTCCCCCGTAGAATATAATTCAACCTCTCTTTATTGTTAAAATATTTTCAACTATAAGCTTGACAATATAGTGAATTTTAAGTATTAAAATAATCATACTGAACAAAATCTGTGGTTTTTGTTCAGTATGATGTGATTTTATGATAAAAGACATTATTCTTCAACACTTATCTGTCTATTCGTTATACAAACCATTGAAACAACTAAACTCACAAACATTAATACCTTCCTCATTTTACCCCTCCTATCTTTATTATTTTTAACAACTTTTTATTATCATTTATCTTCACAAAATAAACTCCTTTTTTTAAGTCCTCTCCTAGAATATTATTATTCGTTGTTCTTACCAATCGTCCACATATGTCATATATCTGTATTTTAGACTCTTTCAATTTTGAATTTTCTAATTTTATAATTGTAGTCTGTGTAAACGGATTCGGGAATATTTGAATATTTGATATTTGATTTTTCATATTTGATTCTTCCACTCCTACGCACGAGTATTTTATCGTCGTACAGTCATCTCCGGAAGAAGAAAAACCATAACTATCCCCCGTTACATATACATATCCCTTGTTATCTACTGCGATTGAGTATGCATTATCAAAATCATTCCCGGGTCCATTATATCTCTGAACCCACTCTTCGCCTCCTGAACTATTGTATTTTATCGTTACATAGTCAGGATAATAAGTCCCGGTGTCACAACTTCTTCCTGTTACATAAGTATTCCCGATGTTATCCACTGCAATTGAATTCGCCCAATCATAACTGTTACCGGGACCATTATATCTCCTAACCCACATAGTATCCCCTGAATTGTTGTATTTTATTGTTGCATAATCGGGATTATTTCCTGATGCATAACTCTTCCCTGTAACATAAACGTTTCCATTATTATCTATTGCAAGTGCAGTTGCTTCGTCTTTACGAGTACTGTCTGGACCATAATACCTTCGGGTCCAGATTGTATCTCCTACACTGTTATATTTTATCGTTGCATAATCAGTATAGGGGTACACTCCTGTCGTAATACATCCTGTTACATACACATTTCCGTTAATGTCCACTGCTATTCCTGTGCCACCCCCTCCCCATGTAAGTCCTTTTGTTTTAGTATGACCATATTCTTTTAAGTTTTTATAACCCTTTCCTGTTCCACTATAAGTTCTAACCCATACCGTATCCCCGAAACTGTTATATTTTATTGTTGCATAGTCAGTATAGCCACTTTCTCCCGTTACATATACATTTCCATTGTTATCTACTGTTATAGCATGTGCAAAAGGAGTATCACCAGTCCCTGTTCCAGTATAGTGACTAACCCACACACTATCTCCAAAACTGTTATACTTTATCGTTACATAACCATTCGCACGTCCTGTTACGTATACATTTCCGCTGTCATCCACTGCTATTGCACTTGCTTCATCGTCTTTATCCCCCGTTCCGCCTCCCCAATCATATCTTCTAACCCATACTACATCTCCTGCACTGTTGTATTTGATTGTCGCATAATCATAATAAGTCCCAATTCCAACACTCCTTCCCGTCACATATACGTTCCCATTTTTATCAACTGCAATTGCATATGCATTATCGCCATCATTGTCTGGTCCATCATATTTCCTAACCCATACAGTATCTCCCGCACTGTTATATTTTATTGTCAAGTAATCCGGGTAAGCAAAAGTATCCCCGCTCGCTCCGGCTACATACACATTTCCACTATCATCCACTGCAATTGCAAATGCACCATCTCCTTGATGCGCTGAACCATCATACCTCGCTACCCATACCTGTCCAAAAATCTGTAAAGGTACGATAAATCCTATAAATAGAATAAATAATCTTTTCATAATTCCCCCTGTTTTTTTATTATTTTTGTTATAATTTGTTATTAATGCTTTCATTCTTAGTATTTGTCAATAAGTCTTTAGTCATAATTTTATAGGAATATTAATTTTATTGACTATTAAATAAGATAGGTTAAATTACCTAATAATTTAGATTATTAAAACAATATTATGGAATTAGATAAAATATATAACGCGGAAAACGTAGAAAAAAAGTGGTACAAGTATTGGATAGACAATAAACTATTCAATGCCGTTCCTAACCTTGAACGTAAGCCGTTTACGGTTGTTATCCCGCCGCCGAACGTTACTAATATTTTACATCTCGGGCAGGCTTTAAATAACACAATCCAGGATATATTCGTACGTTTTAAAAGAATGCAGGGATACGAAGCGGAATGGATTCCCGGTGTTGACCATGCAGGTATCGCTACCGAAGTTATGGTAATCGCGGAAGTTCTGAAAGGTAAATCCAAAAGCGATATCGGGAAGGAAGAGTTTTTGAAACACGCCACAAATTGGGCGGAAGAAAAAAAATCAATCATACTTGAACAACTCAAATCATTAGGTTGCTCCTGCGATTGGGACCATACAAGATATACGATGGACCCCGGTTTTCAGCTTGCCGTGCAGGAAGCTTTTGTGAGATTATATAAAGACGGGCTGATTTACAAGGGCGATTATATCGTTAACTGGTGTCCTAAATGCGCAACCGCAATATCCGATGAAGAGGTTGACAATGAAGCGAATAAAGGTTCATTGTATTATATAAAATACCCAATAAAAAATGAAGACGAATACGTTGTCGTGGCTACGACAAGACCCGAAACAATGCTTGGAGATACTGCTTGCGCAGTAAATCCTTCGGACGAAAAAAACAAAAAGTTTATCGGCAAAACACTTGTCCTGCCGATTATGAACCGCGAAATACAGGTTGTTTCGGATGATGCAGTTGACCCGAACTTCGGAACGGGTGTTGTGAAAATCACTCCCGCGCACGATGCAATGGACTTTGAAATCGCGGAAAGGCACAACCTGCAGAAGATTCGCATAATGGATAATTACGGCATTCTTAACGAAAACGCCGGGAAGTATCGCGGATTAACCGTGAAAGAAGCGCGCAAAAAAGTTTTAGAACAACTGGAATCGGAAAACTTATTATTAAAAACGGAACCTTACGAAAATACTATCGGGCGTTGTTACCGATGTAAATCAATAATAGAACCGTTGCTTTCGAAGCAATGGTTTGTAAACCAGAGAGAACTTGCCGCGCCTGCCATTAAAGCAGTGGAAACCGGAGAAATAAAATTTTATCCCGACAGGTGGACGGGAGTATACTTAAACTGGATGAACAATGTCAGGGATTGGTGCATTTCAAGGCAAATAACGTGGGGACATCCCATACCCGTGTTTTATTGCAGTAACGGATGTCCGCCAATTGTAGAAGCTTTTACGCCGAAAGTATGTCCTAAATGCGGAGGCACCGACATCCATCAGGATGAAGACGTGCTGGATACGTGGTTTTCAAGCTGGCTCTGGCCGTTTGCCGTATTTGGATGGCCTAAAAGAACACAGGAATTGGGATATTTCTATCCTACTACGTTGCTTTCTACAGCTTCGGAAATAATATTTTTCTGGGTGGCGAGAATGGTGATGGCGGGGTATAAATTTATCGGGAAGCTCCCTTTTACCGATGTTTACGTTCACGGGACAGTGAGAGATTCTATCGGCAGGAAAATGTCCAAGTCCCTGGGAAACGGCATAGACCCGAGAGAAATTATAAAAAAATACGGCACGGATGCGTTACGGTTTTCCTTGATTACTGCCGCCGGAGAAGGGCAGGACCCGCATATACAGGAAAATACTTTCCTTACGGGAAGAGATTTTGCAAATAAAATATGGAACGCTTACAGACTGATAAGTTCTATCCCCGATAACCCGGAAGGATTTGAAGAAGAAGCCGTGGATAAGTGGATAATGACAAGACTTTCCACTCTTATACAGGACGTTACGCGTATGCTTTCAAAGTATAAATTGCAGGAACCCGGCATGCGGATTTACGATTTCTTCTGGCACGATTTTTGTGACTGGTATCTGGAAATAGCTAAGTTACGCAGAAAAAAAGGAGTAGCGGAAAAAGTAATGAGTAATTTTTTGCAGTTGTTGCATCCATTTATGCCTTTCATAACGGAAGAAATATGGAAAAATCTGGAACCTAAAGAAGTATCCATTATGACAAGCAGTTGGCCATGCGTGAAAGCGAAATGGTGTAATGCTTTGGCAGAAGAAGAATTTGAACTTATAAAAAACATTATAACGGTTACGAGAATGATTCGCGCCGAGCTGCATATTTCCCAGACTCAAGCGTTGGACATAAATATAAAATGTGAAAACAAAGATAAAGTAGCAATCGAAAATAATGCGGAATATATAAAGACACTTGCAAAAGTAAATAATATTATTTTTACGGATTCCCTGCCAAAGGGTGTTATAAGACAGTTGAAAGGAGTCGGGCTTTCCATCCCCATAGAAGGTTTGGTAGACGTGAAAGAAGAATTATCAAAAGCAAATGCGGAACTGGAAAAATTAAATCCGATTATCAAAGCAAATGAAAACAAATTGAACTCGCCTGCTTTTTGTTCAAAGGCAAATCCTGATGTGGTTAGCAAAACAAGAGAGACTACGGAAGTGTTGAAGAAAAAGGTAGAAAGTATAAAAGAGGCGATTGAATTATTGTCCGGCAAGGCATAGGGAGAAAATATGAATTTTATAATTTCGGTTGTCTTTGGGTTTTTATGCGGAAGCATTCCTTTTGGATATATTATTGCGAGGATGCGAGGTATAGAAGATATCCGCAAAGTGGGGAGCGGTAATATAGGCGCGACAAACGTGGGTCGGGTATGCGGGAAGAAATACGGTTTTATAGTTTCCATTCTGGATATATTAAAAGGCTTTTTGCCTACGTTTATAATAATGCACTCCCAAAAGTTTGGAGTTAATCTTGCTATTATATGTGGTTTTGCATCAATATTAGGACACGTGTTCTCTCCGTGGCTTAAAGGCAAGGGCGGAAAAGGCGCAGCTACAGGACTCGGAGTTTTTTTGGGACTTGTAACGGTTCAGGCGATTATCGCTTTTGGTGTGTGGGGGCTTTTGGTTTTGGCTTTTGGTTGGGTATCTCTGGCATCTATGAGTGCGGCGTTGGTTCTTGTTATTCTTGTTTTTTTGAAGAATGGGGTAGGGGCATTGTTTTTTATGGTTTCGTTGGGATTTTTGTTAATAGTATTTGCGCATCGGAAAAACATTCAGCGTCTTATTAAGCATCAGGAACCGAAGATAAGGTAATGGAGTAAGAACTGTCCAGCAAAGCTGGATAGAGATCTCTAATCGTCCGCCTAAGTTGGACTCAAGAGCTTTCTATAATAACTGTAACAGATGGTAACTTGTTGTGACAGATGACAGAAGTTTAGCCACTGATTAACACGGATACAGAAAAAAGTAGGAAGTAAGAAGGGACGGAAAGAAATGGAACCGCGAATAAACGCCAATTAACGCGGATAAGGAAATACAGAAAATTCAACCACCCCGCCAGAGCGGGGTAAACTCCAGACACAGAGAAAAAAAGATTCAGGCCAACAGATAACGAAAAACAGACAGAGAACACAGAGAAAAATAGAGTGCACAGAGAGAAAGAGGTTCACAAAACTAAAAAGAGCATAGGACGTAGAGAATGGAAAACAGTTGATAGAAAAGGGAGTTAATATGGGTAAGGTTAAAAGTATATAAAAGAGATGGCGACAAGGGGAAAATTAATTATATTCCGGAGGGGGAGCCGGTTGAGTTTGGGGGTGTTGTTTTGAGAGATATTTTTGGATTATTCTTTTTGCGATAGGGGCGGCTATACTGCCTCCATGTCCACCATTTTCGATAAGAACAACGACACAAATTTCAGGATTTTCATACGGCGCAAAAGCAGTAAACCATGCGTGAGGTGTGCCGTGGGGGTTTTGGGCTGTCCCGGTTTTTCCCGCAACCTGTATCTCCGGGATTATGGCAGCTCTGGCAGTGCCGTTGGGAGCGTTAACTGCGCCTAACATTCCTTCGCGCGCAACGTTAATTGCTTCCTGCGAAAAGGGTAAAGCCCTATAATGAGCGGGAGTCGAATAAATCAATTCCCCCGAAGAATTAACTATTTTAGATACGATTCTGGGAGTGTATATTAGACCTTTTGTTGCGATGCCGGAGATAACAGATAGTATTTGAATTGGAGTAACAAGAATTTCTCCCTGTCCGATAGATAAATTAGCTACAAGTCCTTTCCCCCAAATACCACCGTATTTTTTTTTGTACCATTGTTCGGAAGGGACGAACCCTTTGCTTTCTCTCGGGATGTCGACTCCCGTGACTTTGCCAAAACCAACGTCTCTTGCTTTAGAACAAAGAGGTTCTATACCGAGGTTCATTCCGACCTGATAAAAAAAGACATCACAAGAAACGGTAATAGCTTCTACTGTATTTGTAGAACCGTGAACATCCCAACAATTAAAAGTTCTATTACCTATTAACATAGAACCGTTACAGGATACAAATTGATATGTATCTGCGTGTAATTTTCCTAAATCGATGGCAGCGGCGGCGGTGACCATTTTAAAAACAGAACCGGGAGGATTAGTTCCGAGAACTCTATCGTATAGAGGAGCGGACGGGTCTTCTATGCATTGTCGCCATACGTTGTAAGTTAGACTTGTAGAGAATAAATTAGGGTCAAATGCCGGTCTGGATACCCAGACAAGGATTTCTCCCGTATAAGGATTCATAGCGACGCAACAACCGGAAAAGTTTGAAGCGGTAAATATGGAATCAGCCAGGATTTGCAAATCAAAATCAATATTGAGCCATGTGTCATAACCAGGTTCGGGAGGGTCATAAGAAAGGAGTCCGAGTTCACGTCCGCGCGCATCTACTTCTATGTAACGAGCTCCATTTTTGCCTTTTAAGAATTCTTCGTATTGTTTTTCGAGTCCGGATTTTCCGATGTTCCCGCCTAATCTGTAAGTCTTATCACTACTTTTATCTTTGATGTTTTTAAGTTCTTTTTTAGAAAGTTCTCCTGTGTACCCAATTAAATGAGCGAAAGTTTTGCTGTATAAATATCTGCGGGAGGGTTGAGCTTTTACCTTGAGGTTAGGGAATTGTTCTCTTTGTTCTTCTAATTTACATATAATATTAAGAGGAGCATTTTTAATGGTATCTTTTTTTGAAGAAGGAACGTATCCTTTGGAGTAAAGGGGAGATATTATATCAGTAAGATAAGTTCGTGTAGAAGCAGATAACTTTGAAAGGGAATCAATAATTATTGTATAAGTGGCTATATTGTCAGCAATTATTTTTCCGTCTTTAGTATAAATAACTCCTCTTGGAGCGGATATAATGTCTTCCTTAAGGCAGTTATTGGACGCCTGCCTTTTATATTCTTTGCCGCTCCATAGTTGTAAGAATGCTAATCTTAAGAGGATCAATAAAAAAGCAATTGTTACCACAAAAACTACTATCTTCGTTCTGTCTTCCTGCATTTTATAAGTAAACAGTAAAAAATAAAGAAAACATTTTATTGCCGACTAAACCCCTTCTAACTAATCCTTTTCTAATCTTTATTCTGTTCCTTAAGTTTTGCCCATAAAAAGCCGGACAAAACTGGATAAGTTAGAGTCCAGCGGAGCTGGATAATTATCTCTAAGAACTAAAGTTCTAAGAGCTAACTATAATCCCGCCTTGGCGGGAAACTCCAACTAACCCTTTTCTAATCTTTATTCGATACCTTAAATTTTGCTGCGCAAAATTGGATAAGTTGGACTAAACTCCTTCGGAGTTAAGTCCAACTAAAATGTAAATGTAACAGAAAATTTAAGGCCCACATCTCTTAAGTTGCCTCCATATCCAATTTTTGACCATTGTTGGGTATAGAAAGCAGTGGCACCACCGGTTATACTTTCAGAAAAATTATAATTCAACGCAGGAGATACTTTTATTGATTTAGTATCTATTTTTTTCTCATTAGTAACGGCATTTTCTTTAGTCTCAAAATTAAGGTCGGTCGTAACGCTTGCATCCAGGCTACTTTTAAGTTTTACATTATATAATCCCGGAAATTTTATTCCTTCCGAAGCATTAATAGAACGGTTCACACTAATACTATAACTAATTTTTTGCGAAGCAGTAATGTTACCAGTTTCTGTTTTTAACTCCTCTCGTCCCTTGTTAAAATTAATAGAGGCTCTTGCCCCGGTTTTGTCTTTAAATTCTCCATTAACTTCGTAAGAAGTATTTATATTTTTAGATATGCTTGTAAGGATAGGAGCGCTTGTAAGCGTGGCTTTTGCTCCTGATTCGCTGGTGTTTAATGCGTAAGTGTAACTTGCGTTAAAAGAATTAAATAATTTTTTGAATAAGAAAAACTTTTCTATATTTCCTATATCAACCGAAAAATTAGGATACTGAGTTTGAGAGGAAGTAGTAATATTGCTGCCGGATTTACCGTTATCGCTGAGCGTTTTGCTTGCGCTTCCCCTTAAGGAAATATTTTTCATAGAAATTCCGACTCCGGTAATACCATAAGATTTTGTTTGATTGAAAAAGGAACTGTGGTCAATTGAATCTGAAGCAATTCTTGTATCAGGGTTTTCTTCAAATCCCCATCTATATTTATAGGATGGTCTGTCGATAAGAGAATAAAAGTTATTGCCTTTGCCTATGGAGTAAGAGAGGGAAGGGTTTTGTAATGTGCCTACTAGTTTTTCAATTTGAATTAAGCTCCAGTTAAAACTTAATGGTTTTGCCAGAGAATCCAATTTTTCATTTCGAATTTTTGTTCCTAAGGTAATAATCTTATAGAGATTAACAGGCAATGTATATGTGATGCTATTTGTCGTGCCTACATTTCTTACAGAATCCAACATTTTACTGTGGTCTTCGGCATAAGCTGCACTATAAGATATTCCCGGGGAAATTATGCCAAACAAACTGGGATTAAAGCCAACTCCTATATGTTCATTCATTCCTATTTCTTTGTCTTTTCGGTCAAAGTAAAGGTTTTTTGTATGATTGCTGGAGTAGTTAAGCAGGAGGGGATTAATCGGCTTATACGTAATTCCCCTATTCCATAAAAAAGTTTGAGCTCCCGGGACCGTATATTTATCATATATTGTATCCAATTTTGTGGTGTGAGTGAGAGTATCGATTTTTTCTAGAATAGTATATTTACGAGCTTCGGAATGTGTATAACTTCCTCCTATATTTACTGATTGAGGAAAGTAATTAAAGGCGAGGTTTTTGATTTTTAATGCCGGTAGATTAGGAGAATAGCCGTAACTTGCAGATGAAGTATGAGTAAAAGAAGAATCTATTTGTGTTGGTAGATTTGATGCGTTGTCGCTATAATTGAATGCTCCTTTTAGGTTATCAAGAGTTAATCGTAGGAAGGGATTTTTAGAGCCGGTTTTGCTAATATTGCTTAAGCCAAAATTTCGTTGTTTATTTAAGGAAGTTTGTTTTTTCTGTTCAAGAGAATTAAGCAATATGTCATCTTTATGTACCGGAGTTGATGTTCCATTTGTGATGCCGAAGTTTATGGGAAGAGAGAATCCCCATGCAGCGGGTAAAAATCTATCTGCTTTTAAACTCCCATTAAACCCAATTGTTTTTTGAGAATTTGTTGCCATACGACCTGCTTCCGAAGAAAATGCGGCAAGGCTTTTAAAATAAGGGCTGGTAGAAGTATAGCTAAGATTTAAGGATGCAAAATCTGAAATACCGCAAGTAAGTCCTATTGTGCCGGCGACTCCGACATCTCGCTTTACATTGGAAAGTCTCAATTCGTCAAAATAAACTTCTCCCGAATCAGACTTATTTGAGTCTGCAATAACGCCAAGTTCAATGCGAGAAATATTTGTAATTGTTGGATTGCCGTGTATGATGTAACGATGTCCATCAATACAGGTGTCAACAGTAGAAGTATCTAAGCTGCGGGTTAATTTCAATTGAGCCATAGCTTCAAAATCTATTTGTTTTTCTTCCCAGCTTGTATTGGTGGAGTCGCGGTATTCGTAGAAATTGAAATTATCTCCTATCAGTCTAATAAAAAGTTGAGCATTTCCGGTGCCTCTTGTCCAGAAAGAGAAATTCTTATATTGAATAAAACTTCTTGGAACGGAATAAGTGGTATAACAACTTCCTTCTGTATTTAAAAGATTTTCGTATTTTAACACTAATGATTGTTCCTGTTCTAATCTACCGTAGGAGTCTTTTTCTCGTTTTACCGGAGCCGGGTTAGCGTTATAATCAGGGTCTTCGTTTGTATTTTTTGTAGATATCGTTACATTGTCGCTTCCTTTGTGTTTCCATTTATTGCCTACTACATCTAAAGCGGCTATAGCTACCTCATAGCCCGGGGATATTTGTTCGATCCATAATCGGGAATATCTGATATATTCCCATTGAGGAACTCCAACTTTATTTGTTTCAAAAGCAGTAAGTGGAATGCGGAAAAAATGCCATTCACTCCGTTCATCAATATGATACTGGGAAGATTGAGGGTTTGATAGATCAATGCTGTAAGTGAAAAAATCGGATTGGTCATCAAGGGTGCTGTCTTTGTCGAGGTCTTCTCCGTCAAGGTTCCCATTCCCTTCTGTTCCGTTGATGTGTGAATAATCATCAGGATACTTGGAATCATATGCCCAATCGTCATTCCATTCGTCTCCCGGTATATTTTCTCCGTCCGTTCCTGCAACTCCATCAAGTCCCACATCTTCATCGGATCCTCTTAACTGGTCACCATTTTTGTCTTCTGTATCCAATGTTCCCCTGCCCATTAATTGTCCGTTTGAATTTCGTCGCATAGCATCTTCAGGTATGTAACTTCCAATATCAAGGTGGAGTTTTCCTGAGTTGCCTTTTACCCATATTTCAACGTATTGTTCTTCTGCAAAGCTCATTCCTCGTTCTGACAAACAGGTTTGTAGAGTAGTCCAGCAAGAATCAGTCATATTTCCGTATCTCCAACTATCCGTTGGTGTTCGTAAAACCAAATAAGTTCGCGTATCTTTTCTTTTTTGGTCTGATAGATTAGGATAAAGAATTGTATCAGGCAGATTGTCATGAGGGTTATACCATTGTGGGTGTGCAAAATTATTATCCTCTGTTCCGGTTGGCTTACTTCCAAAAATCCAATCGCTTCTTGTTACGCCTAAAGATGTGGAAGACTTTGCTCCTTCCATATCGTCTATATATACATCTCCTTTAGTATTCGCATTGGGCAATGATGTCCCTACATTTCCTTGAATCGTAAAAGAAGATGGGGCAGATGCATTAACCAAGGGTAACCCATCGGCAAGTTTTGTTAAGAAGTCAGGTTTATAGGAGGCGCTGCCTACTAATTCACCCAATAGAATTTTTGTTGGCTCTGAGCCTAAACGAGGTCTTGTATCAAATGAGCTCGTTGAATAATATATAAAAGCCGAAGATAATTGTGCATTTTCTCCTATTTTTGTTTCACCTCTCATACCAAGTAAATTTTTACTAGCCGCCTGAAAAAATGGAACATACTGAAAATTAGCGCTTATTTTTGCATTGGGATTATCTACCAGAGGTGTTTTAAATGTTATATGTCCGATATCATAATCTATGTCATAATCTTCACCACTTTTCAATGTGATATCTCCTACTTTTATTACTTCACTGCCCGGCATTATATTCATCATTCCGAGAGAATAATCTCTGGTTGTTCCTTTATATTGCACCCATATATAATATTTAGGTTGGACTTTATCAGGCGATAAATCCGGTTTATTATAGATGGAATCTTTATCTGTTAATACGGTGTCAATAAATGGAAAATTTTGGGGGAACACTATCAAACCATACCTCGTATCCAGTCTTCCATTTACCAAGTTCCTAAGCGTATCTTTTATTCCTAATAGAGTTATATAGGGTTTATTGTTGTGTGTCGGGTCTATTTCTTCATCTACTCCTCCACCGTAACTGTGTTTATATATTTTTATATCAAAATTAGTTAAATCAAGGCTATCGGAACCTAATGAGTATATATTTTTGAGTTCATACCACCAGCTTGCATAGGCGGTATCGGCCGGTCCCAGATGCCTGTCTTTTTTGATTACCTGTGTGTTTTGAATTGAAATTGTTTGTGTAGAATCATATGTTCCTACGGTAACTGTTTCCCCTAATCTGTTTACATAAGCCCACCTTATCGCTAACAAATCTCCGGAATATAAAGAGTAGTTTAACTGCAGTATGGGAAGTCTTGGAGTACTTCCTCCTATTCCAGCCGTATCAAGCAAAAAGAAACTATTTTCTAATTCCTGAACGAATCGATATTGGAGAGATGTGTCCGGAATAGTGGGATTGATTGCAATATCAAATGCTGTCCCTGCTCTTGTCTGGTCTTGTGCAGTTGGCTCTTCTTTACTTCTGTAAACTTTAAAATCTAATATTTGTCGGGGCAATAAATTAACATTCCCGGAATATATATCATGTCTATCTGCCAGACTTTTAACGTACTCGGGAGGCAATAGCGCGAAAAACCGGGATTTCACAAAATCAATGTCTTCTATTTTTATTTCCTGACTTGTTTTCCCTCCTCCTGCCCATGTCGTGCTCTGGTTTTCTGTTGCTTCTCTGGAAGCAATAGTTGTTAAGTTTAGGGGGCCTATTTTTGCCTGACTTTTTATTCCGAACAATCCTTTATGTGGAGTTGACCCTCCTATTAACAGTACCCCGGGCAACGAAAGTTCCGTATTGCCGGCATTAATTGACTGTATTATCTCATCTTCGTCTCCTTTGTATTCAAGTTTTATTGTATTATCAAGTTCAAATTCACGCTCGGAGTCATGATTAATATATACATTTACTTTTTCTCCTATAGTTCCTTTTAAGTCTACAGTAAGATGTTGTTTCATTTGAAGATTGGGGAACCAACTTTCGTGTGTTTGTTCAGTTGGCTTATAATCAAAATTTTTTGGTTTACTCCCGCCAAGTTCTACTCTTTGACTGCCGGATACATCAAGTTTTCCTCCTTGTCCTATTATCCCCGCTATGGGTTTTGGAAAATTTATTGGCAATTCTATGTCTTTAATAAGTCCGGTTCCTCTACTTTTTTGTGCCCCTGCAATGAATATTTCCGAATATGTTGACTTAAAGCCTGACAACATCATATTGTTATATAACTCTGATAATGGAGTAGCTTTTAATCTAACTAATATGCTGTCTTTTGTCTCATAGTTAACAATAAAACTTTCACCGCCAGGGCGGGACGTTTTGTTTGAAAACGAAATCTCCGATTCTGTTTCAAAGCCGGAAACTTCTTTAAGTAGTATATCGGAAGCTTTTAATAGTGGAATAGTATCAGGAAAAACAGGAGTGGTCGTATCCTTATAAACAGTGTCTGAAAAAGCAAGAGAGTTTGTATCGTTAGAAAGAGAGTCCGGTAAAATAATCGTATCGTTAGAAAGGGTATCCGGTAAAACCTGCCTGTTCGGCAGGCGGGCAAGAGCACTCGTATCTTTTTTAAGACTCTTATCTGTTGTATCGCTTGTTATTGTAGGTATAACAAGGGTGTCTTGCGCTAACGGGGATTGTAAACTATCTGTTGAAATAACACTACCTGCCTGGTGCGAAGCCTCCGTGTTATCGGATTCGGTAGGCAAGCTATCTTTTTGAGAAACTGAATCCGTTCTGCCAAGTTCGGATGTCGCAGGCCCCGTGGTATCTGAAAGAGCCTTTAAGCTACTTGCCTGTATACCAAACAGGGAAGTAATATTAGACTGGATTAAAATAAAAAATAGAACAAACATTAACCTTTATGCTTCATATAATAGGATATAGAGTATCTTTTTTACTCGTAATTGTCAAGAGGTAAAATCCATTTTTTTAGGTAGAGTTTGCAATAGATAAACGTTACTTTAATTACGTTGGATTTGCCTACCTGAACCCCGGTTTATCCAACTCTCCCGTAAAAGATTCGGGACTATAGTAGTTGTTGTAACGGAAGAGGACGGAGGGGGCGGGGAAGAGGAATCAAAAACGAGAGTTGTTTTATTTGCCTAATGTTTGTATTTCTTTAATACCCTTAATACTCTTAATGTATTCCATCTGCTTTCTTTGCCTATTGCTTCCATCTCAAAATGTACTCTTCCCGCATATTTCTGTTGCACGGGCCAATGATTATTTATTAACTTCTTTCCCAGTATGATTTCTAATGCTTCTTCCATTCTCTCATCATATTTTTGACAAGAGGACCCAAAATAATCCATACATCTTAGAATATCATATTTCCACCGGACAGGATAGGATAACATTGTCATCTTTTTGTCAATTATTTCATCGGTTTTGTCGGATTTATATAGTTTATGCATTAAGATGAATTCATGAGCTTTTTTTATGGAGGGAATAATTTCTTTATTTTTATAGGAGTATTTATTGTCCAGGTATTCTTTTAATCCTTCCAATATATTGATTGTCGTATGAAGGGAGCTGTGATTTTTATCGAATTCCCATCTGCAGTTCCAACCTCCGTCAGGGAATTGTTTTTCCAGAATAAAATCAATAATTTCATTTATTTTTGGCGAAGAGATTTTCGCATAACAACATATATTTAATATCATTCCACATACACATAAATCCCCATGTCTTTCCTTCTTTTTTTGGGGTATTTTCCAAAGTGTATTAATTAGTATTTTACTGCTTTCTATATATTCTTTTGTTTCGGGAGGTATTGCAATATTTTTCAGGTCAAGCAGTGTATAAGTAGTTGAAATCCATTTAGGCGAATAAATTCCATTTCCCCATAATCCCGTCTCATTATTACGTCTATCAAGGAATTTTTTGCCCCAGCCACTTTTTGCAATAGCTTTTCTTAAGTGGTTTAATTTTTCTATATCGGTATTTAGTAAATCACGGTTTGTTTGATAAATAATTGAAGGGTCACCGGCAAGCAGCCATTTTATTACACTATTTGTATTATCTTCCATTAAGAAAAAAAGAGAAAGTTATTAGTTGGCGGATATCCTTCTTTAATCCTTAAGCGATACCTTAAATTTTGCTTCGCAAAATTGGATAAGTTAGACTAAGCTCCTGACGGAGCAAAGTCTAACTAAAGTATTACTTCTCTGGATTTACTTCCAACATAAGGTCCGACAACTCCTGCTTTTTCTAATTCATCTATTAATCTTCCTGCCCGCGCATAGCCTATTTTGAATTGCCTTTGTAATAGCGATACTGAAGCAACTCTATGACGGATTACAAGTTCTTTCGCTTCATTAAATAGTTCGTCTGTTTCGTTATTATTTGCTTTCCCGCCTTGAACCATAGACTCTTCCGACTTTGGTGAAGACGTGGATTCATATTCTCCCTGGCGGGTATCTAAAGGTCTTGTGTCTAATATGTGGTTTCTTTCGGGAAGTTCGGGATAGTAATCAAGAGACAATAACAAATCGGATACTCCGCTTAAACCATATTTCGATTCCGTAGCTTTCGCGAACATTTCTATACGTTCGGCGGAACCGGGGAGCGTATCTATACTGACCAGTGATTCTACCAAATCCTGCCGAACTATGTCATCTGCGATTTGCGAGGAGTTATCTATGTTATCTTTTAATAATTCTTTAAGCCATTTTAATGACCATAAATCCGTTATGTGTTTGGATTCTTGTGTTGAAATGTATGCACTGTGTACTCTTTTGGTTACTCCTTCGCCGGGCGGCAAAAATAACATATCTCCTTTGCCTAATAATTTTTCTGCGCCGTTCATATCAAGAATCGTTCTCGAGTCGGTTTTCGATGCTACCTGGAATGCTATTCTCGCAGGGAAATTTGCTTTTATTAAACCCGTGATTATGTCTACGCTCGGGCGTTGTGTGGCAATAACAAGATGAATTCCGACTGCGCGCGACATTTGCGCAAGACGGGTTAAAATTATTTCTATGTCTCGCGGCGCGGTAAGCATCAAATCGGCAAGTTCATCTATCAATATAACAATATAAGGTTTCGGAACGGCAGCTTTTTGATTATAACCGGCAATATCCCTGACTCCGGCAATGGCGAATTCTTTATAACGGATTTCCATCCAGCTAAGAGCTTCCTTTAATGCTCCGAGAGATTCTTTCGCATCCGAAATTACGGGTCTGACGAGATGGGGTATTCCGTTATAAAGGCGCAATTCAAGCCGTTTTGGGTCTATCATCAGAAAACGAACATCTGCAGGGGATGCGCGATATAATATGCTTGCGATGATTGTGTTTATGAATACGCTTTTTCCTGAACCCGTAGTTCCCGCAACTAACAAGTGTGGAAATTCTGCGGCATCCGCATAAACGGGTTCGCCTGCAATGTCTTTACCAAGAGCCGTGCATAATGTTGCAGGGTCGGAATCAAACTCCTTTGAGCTTAAAAGTTCTCGTATGTAAACACTTTGCCTGTGCTGGTTTGGGACTTCTATTCCGATTGCGGCTTTTCCGGGAATAGGAGCTTCTATTCTTATTCTTGCGGATTTCATTGACAGCGCGATATCATCGGCTAAAGAGGCAACCTGGGAAACTTTTATACCGGGGTCAAGTTCAAGTTCATAACGAGTAATTACAGGACCCGGAGCGGCATTAGTTATTCTTCCTTTAACGCCAAACTCTGCAAACTTAGATTCCAGAAGATTTGCATTGTTCTTTAATACCTGTTCATCCTCAACGGGAGTAGCGTTATTATCAGGTAGTTTTAATTTTTCAAGATACATCTCTTTGAATTTTTTGGTGTCTTTGAGTGCTGCATCTAAAGGATTTTCAGGACGAGATGGAACGTTTGCAGGCAAAGACTGTGTGTCGACTTCCTGGACAGGCATATCCGTTTGAGTGTCAGTTTTTAATTCTTCCTGCCTATCGGGCAGGCAGGCCGGAATTGTTTCCGTTTGTTCGGGAGTTTCCACAGGAGCTGTTTCACCTTGAATTAAAGATTTGGATTCGTCCGTTACGGGAATTTCTATATTCTCTTTTGTTTCGACCGGAACGCTTTCCGGCGCTGTATCAGGCAACGTTGCCGAATATTCTGCTTCCGATTCTAGTAGAGTTTTATGGCGTCTGAAAATGCGATTGAAAAGGTTGGCGAAGAAACTAAAAACAGCATTGCGGAAAACATCAAACGTTAAAGCCATTCCGAACAAGATGGCAAATATAACAAACCATTTGCCGACTCCAAAATATTTATCCAGGAATATTTTAAGATTATTGCCTAAAAGACCACCGTCTGTATTAAGCTGGGGAAAGCTGGAAAAAGATAAACATAATAATAAAGTTACACCGATGATAAAAAGAGTTTTTAACGGTAGAATTGCCCAGTATCTATAAGGCATTAATCCCCATAATAGTAGTAAAAACGGAATCAACCATGCGCAGATTCCAAAAATTGATTTGAACCATAAGCTTGTTATTGCGCCTACAATGCCGCATTTATTCAAAACGATTGGCTGAATGTGGAAATAAAAAGGATTTAATTGGGAGTAATCATAAGAGTTAAAAGTGAGGATGCTGGTAATTATAAGAGCGGCAGAGGTTAAGAAGAATATACGGATTGTTTGTATCTGGCGAACGGTAGATAATTTGAGAAAGGATTTGATTAAAGCAATAATTATAACGGAAATCGCAAATAGGGATAACGCTCCCATAATTATATAGAGGGTAGTTTTTAAAACAGTTTCCATCCAATAGCTCATATTTCAATTCCCGTTCCTTTTGAAGCGGACGGGATGTCCCATTTTTCTAATATGAAATACCGTAATTGTCAATTTTTTTGTATGGCAGGGGGGAAATAGAAACAGAAATACAAAATGCAACCACGAGATTCCACCCTCCAAACAAACGGCGGGCAGGCACGATTGACACGAGAAAAGAGGAATAAACGATAAAAAGAATTTGTAGCCATGGATAGAGTATATCAGAGGATCCATGCCTTCGGCAGGCAGGCAGTAGGCAGAATATCAGAGTATCAGAAAATCAGATTACAGAAACAGACGCAAGGCTTCCGCCCCTCCTAAGGCGGGCAGGCAAAGCGGGATAAATTCCGCCTTGCCCTACGAATAGACAGACAGGAATGTCTGTCCTACCCTGCAAATAAATTAGGAGGATTCGTTAATCGTTAATAGGGGAAAGGGAGTAAGAAAAAAATAAGTCATATAGGACGGATAGGACAGATAAGCAAAGCAAAAGAAAAAGCGTTATTCGTGTAATAGTATATTAGTTATTCGGGACAAAGAATAGGACGGAATAACAAAAATCAGAATTTTAAAATTGACAAAAAAATGTAACTTTATATCATAGGCTATATTGATTAAATAGTAGATAGTTAAAAATAAGGAGGGAAAGATGGGATTAAATTTATTATTTCTAATAGGCCTAAGTTTTTCGGGAATTATGGGTGGACCTAAGGATAGGCCAATGTTATTCAGACTTGGAGGAGTTGGTGGTATGGTTGCTCTGGAAGATTACTGGACAAAAATATTTGAAGAGAATAGTGCGCCAACGTTGGAATTCGATATGCCTACGGGAGCTTATTTCAGATTGGATTGGGTAGTATCGAGATTCATACCTAAGGAAGGTTACCAATATGCAGAGACGGAAAAATTAAGAAGAGCAATTGTGTTGACACAGAAGTTTCTTGCGCCAAAAGCTTTTTATACGGGGTTTAACGTGGGAATGTATTCCTTGCCGACCAAAGATAATGCTTTTGGGAAGTTTAGCATACCAACATTATACCCTATGGGAGTTAGTTTAGGATTAATTAACGGGATGTCTCCGTGGCATACTTACTGGTCTGCTGGCGGAGGATTTCTTATGGGAACAGAAGAATGGGATCTTACTAAGTCTTTGCCAACAATAGACCCCACTGATTCCACACAAAAATCTTCTACAGATGTTACAGGATGGTATGGAATGATAGAGTTGGGATTAATAAGACAACTCAGGGGACCTTTTGCGCTGGATTTATTTGTTGGGGCAAATTATTTTAATGTTAATTATACTGTAGGGGATTATGGAAAGATTCCTGCATTACCAAGCGCTCCGGATAAAAAAGCAGAAGGAATTCTGGTAATTGAAGGGGGCATTGGAGTCCTATTCGCATTGCCGTATTACCAGGAAGAAACAATCTGGTAGGCAGAAAATCTTTTGGACGCAGATTTTCGCAGATTAACAGGATACAAACACAGAGAGACACGGAGAAGGGGAGAGATTTATACCAAACCGCTATCAAAATGGTTCCACAGCAAAGCGGGATAACAATCTCTAAGGACTTCGTTCAATAGCTTCGTCTAATTCCAAGTAAGCTAACCAAACAGATTGTTAGCAACTTGGTATTAGAATAGAAACGAAAACCAGATTAGCAATGAATAAATAGAGTGTTTATTTTTCTTATTGTATATTAAATCTGGCAGCCAGTCCGAATGTTGGGTACATCCAGTTTGTTTCCCTGTAAGCTTTATACCATGGAATATATGCATAGTTGAGTTCCGGGATAATATCCAATCCTTTTGTGCACTTTATTTCGCTCCCGAGACAAACAGCGCATCCCCCAGGGTATCTTTCTATTTCATTCGTAGCAACTGCTGTAAATCCCATCTCTTCGAATAAAGAAATACGTAAATAAGGATTAATTTTATTATTTGAAAAGTTTTTACTAATTATTCCGGAGAACATTACGGAAAATATGGGAGGGAATGCTATGCCATACATTAAAACAAAAGCAAGTTTTCCATTATTAATAGGGAATCCTATTTTCAAATATTGCAACAAATCAGAATAAGCATCTTCGGTAAAGGAATCGTCTTTGCTTTGCTCAACTCTCGTATAATCTATAGATGAAAACATTCCCAATACATGTGGGTCTTTACGGTGAGGATAAAAAAGATACATTTCCATACCAAGTTCTGTTTTAATTTCCGGAGGAAAAACTTCTTGTCCGCGAATTCGTAGCGTGCAAGGCATATTGGCATTGAACATCAGGCAACTTGATTTAACAATATCCAGTTTGTTTTCTCCTTTGAGAATACCTCCTGTATGTTCAACATAATCCTGAAATTGGTAGTTTCCTGTTTCTGTTCCCACCACAAAACACCCCTTTTCCATTGTTGTAGTTTGAAAATTAGACATTGGGATAGGCCTGCAACACCCAAACAGAGTTGCAATAAGAAAAAAACAGATTACTCGTATATTCATTTGATATAGCATTAGAATTGATTTTGAAAAAGTCAAATAAAAAAGAGAAGAGCCAAGGGGAATATTATTCTACTATTGGGTATTTGGTATATTAGAATAAAAGAGAATACAAAAAAGATTATGTTAATTCTTCGTTTGTGACTCTTAGCCTTTGGGCTAACATCTGGCAGAAGTTTTTATAGAGTTTCAACTTTAGAGTTATGTTCGTTGAGGAAAGAATATTTTCATTTACTATCATAAGTAAAGTATCTGTGAGTGCCTTTGCGCTTGCTGTGCGGGGCGCATCGTGCTGGATAATACCCATCTCACCAAAATAGTTATTGGTTCCTAATTCGGCAAGTTCTCTTTCTCCTTTGTATATACTGACGGAACCATAAACAATGATATACATTTCCTGTCCTTGTTCTCCTTCCCTGAAGATAACCTCGCCCGGTTTTATTTTCTTTGTAGTGCTGACCTTTAGCATATCCACAAGCTCATACGGTTCAAAGTTGGAAAAGAATTCCACACTCTTGCGTATTTTTTCAATTACTCCCAACATTTCTTTTTCGTTCAGTTCACTCATTATTTCTCCTTCAATCCTATGTTCGAGTCAGACAAGAATGTCCGACCTACCACTACCAATTCACCCATCAATTACTCCTTCAATCCTGTATTTCAGTACACAAACAATTATATTATATGTAACAAAAATACCGAAATTGTCAAGCCCTTATTTTATAAATGCTATAGGGTGCACAACAATAAAATAAAACATTAACAAAATACCAAAACGCAGGCTAAAGCCTGCGGCTACCCCGATAGGTCTAAGAGTCTGCTACCCGTTGCTGTTCATTGATTCGAGAAAATCCTGGTTTGTCTTAGTCCTGCTCATCCTATCCCGCATTAGCTCCATTGCTTCTATCTGGTTCATTTCCAACAGTACCCTTTTCAATATATGAATTCTATGTAAATCTTTTTCCGGGAGTAGAAGTTCAATCTTTCTTGTTCCCGATTTATTAAGATTAATAGCCGGGTATATTCCTCTATTTGAGAGTTCCCTATCCAGAACGAGTTCCATATTTCCTGTGCCTTTGAATTCTTCAAATATTACTTCATCCATTCTTGAACCGGTTTCAACAAGGGCAGTGGCGACGATTGTTAATGAGCCACCTTCTTCAACGTTTCTTGCGGCTCCGAAGAATTTTTTGGGTTCACGTAAAGCTTCGGCATCTACTCCTCCTGACAATGTTCGCCCGGAATGAGGTATGATTGTATTATGCGCTCGCGCTAATCTTGTTATGGAGTCCAGCAATATAACTACGTCCCTTTTGTTTTCTACGAGCCGTTTTGCCTTTTCCATAACCATTTTAGCAACTTGCACGTGCCTGTCGGATGGTTCATCAAAAGTAGAAGAAAGAACTTCTGCTTTTACGTGTCTTCTTGTATCGGTGACTTCTTCCGGCCTTTCGTCTATAAGCAGTATAAGTTGTACGACTTCAGGATGATTTTCCGTAATCGAATTCGCTATTTTCTGAAGCAATATAGTTTTTCCTGCTCTCGGAGGCGATACGATTAGTCCTCTCTGTCCTTTTCCTATAGGGCAGACAAGGTCCAGGATTCGCATTGACAGATCTCCATCAGCTCTTTCGAGTTTTAATCGTTCAGTCGGATGATAAGGCGTAAGAGCATCAAAAGGAACTCTTTGTTTACAGCCTTCCGGGGATTCCATATTAACGGCTTCTATTTTTAGAAGCGCAGGATATCTTTCGGAATCTTTTGGTGGTCTGACTCTTCCTATAACCATATCTCCCGTTCTCAGGTCAAATCTTTTTATTTGAGTATGAGAAACGTAAATGTCTTCCGGGGAAGGGAGGTAAGAGTTACGAGAAGAACGTAAAAACCCATGTTCGGACAGGATTTCAAGTAACCCCTGTCCGAACATGCTTCCTTCTTCTTTTGCCTGAGCTTCAAGAATTTTATACGTCAATTGCTCTTTATTGCCTTCAGGATTTTCCATTCCTAATTTTTGCGCCATTTTTTTCAATAGCGGCTCTTCTTTTGTAAGTAATTCTGTTATTTCCATATCATTCACATTTTTTTAACAATGTCTCCCATTTTGTATCTACATCCTTTTGAATATTGGTAAGTAATTCTTTATTGCCTTCTTTGAACAGGTGGGAAAATCTTTTCTGCAGTTTCATCCATTCTTCGACTTTCATTTCTTTTTTGGGTTTGTATGTAAGCGTATATTTTCCGTTTTCCACTTCATACATTGGCCAGAATTTACATTCCGCTGCCAGTTTCCCTATTTCAATCGTCTTGTTTGGTGCGAATCCCCAACCTAAGGGGCAAGGCGCTAAAACGTTTATAAAAGATGGTCCGTCTGTTTTCAAAGCTTTTTCAACTTTTTTTGTAAAGTCCATCCAGTAAGCCGGGTTTGCTTGTGCTACATAAGGCGTATCATGAGCGGCAATGATTTCCGTCAGATTTTTTCGTCTCTGAACTTTTCCCTGTATTTTAGTCCCTGCAGGAGATGTTGTGGTGTTTGCGCCTGTGGGTGTTGCAGAGCTTCTCTGGATACCGGTATTCATATAAGCCTGGTTATCATAGCATATATAAAGGAATTTATGACCTCTTTCAATTGCTCCGGATAAGGCTTGTAAACCTATATCATAGGTGCCGCCGTCTCCGCCGAAAGCGATAAAATTCCAGTCTTCTTTTACCTGTCCTTTTTGTTTAAGGGCTTTGTATGTGGCTTCAACGCCTGATACGATGGCTGCCGAATTTTCAAATCCTAAGTGTGCATAAGGCACACCCCAAGCCGTATAAGGATATATAGTGCTTACAACTTCCATACATCCGGTTGCGAAACAGACTACGGTATTTTTACCTGCGGTGCATAACGCTTGATTTATTACGACAGTTCCTCCGCATCCAGCGCAAGCTCTGTGCCCTCCCGTGAACAATCCTGCATTTTTGGAGAGTTCCTTTAAGTTTGGCATCTTACTCCTCCTTTTATCAAATCAAAAATCAAATATCAAAAGTATAAAAATAAATACTAACATTTTTATTCTCTTAATCCTATATAATCCAAAGGTTTTTCGACTTTACCCTGGAGTTTCATCTTTTCACCTTTTTCTATTACGGTTGCTATTTCTTCAATATCAATATCCCTGCCACCCAAGCCGTATATATAATCGGCAAAAAGTATTTTTGGCATCTGGTCGTAAAGAGCGGCTCTGGTTTCGACGAAAATCGGTCCACCCATACTGCTTGCCGTATCGGAACGGTCAAGAACCGTAACGAATTTGGCTTTTGAGAGAGCTTTTTTAAGTTGTTCGTGTGGAAACGGTCTGAAAACGTGAATTTTTATAAGTCCAACTTTGACACCTTTTGCTCTCATTTTATCGATTGCAACTTTTGCAGTTCCGCAAGTAGAGCCCATAGCCATTACTATATGGTCGGCATCTTCGGTTTTGTATTCTTCGATTATGTCATAACCTCTTCCGAATTTCTGCTTGAATTCCTTATTTACTGCGTCAAGTGTAGTCAACGAAGTATTCATTGCTTCCATTAGTTGTCTTCTGTGTTCAAAATAATAATCCTGTAAATCTAACGGACCAACGGTTATAGGAGCTCCACCGAAAAGAGAATAAGCCGAACGATGGGGTCCTATAAAATCCTGGACTTGTTTATCTTCAAGGATTTCTACGCCCTGCATACAATGGGAAATTATGAATCCGTCTGTTGAAACCATAGTGGGTAAAAATACCGTTTCTGCAATTCTAATAGCCTGAATCACTGAATCATAAGCATCCTGAGAATCTTCTGCATATATTTGTATCCATCCTGCTTCTTTTGAGCCCATAGTATCCGAGTGGTCGCAATGAATATTTATTGGTGCGGACAAAGAGCGGTTCACTTCGCATATAACGATTGGCGCTCTTAAGCCTGCAGCCTGATATAATACTTCATGCATTAAAGCTAATCCTTGAGATGATGTTCCTGTCATAACTCTAGCGCCTGCAGCAGATGCGCCTACACATGCGGAAATTGCGGAATGTTCCGATTCCGTAGGTATAAATTGAGTAGTTACTAAACCATCCGATACAAAGCTAGCAAATATTTGAACTATTTCAGTTGCAGGGGTTATTGGGTAAGCAGCGACGACATCAGGATTTATCTGTCTCATAGCCTCTGCCATAGCTTCGTTTCCTGTTAAAGCACGCCTTGGCATTTTTTACCTCCTCTCCATTTCCATTTTTATAACTTTTACGGGGCATTCTTTTGCACATATTCCACAACCTTTACAATGGTCATAGTCTATTCCGGTCATTTTTCCGTCTTTAACCTGAATAGAAGAATCCGGACAATATATAAAACACATAAGACAAGAGGTGCATTTTTCTTTATCCCAAATTGGTTTTTCTGAACGCCAATCTCCGGTTTTAAAATCAAGAGCACTTCCGGCTTTTGTTATTATACCTCCGGTTGGAAGGTCTTTCCAGCCTTTCTTTGTCATTTTCCACCTCCATCGGTTACTTTTACTTCATCGTAAGCCCTTCTAATTGAATCTATATTTCCTTTAATGACTTCGGGCTTTCCTCTGAATTTCTTTCCCAGCGTTTTTTCTACGAATTTTATTAAGTCGTCAATTCCTATAACATCTGTAACACGGACAAGGGCTCCAAGCATAGGAGTGTTGGGAAGTTCTTTGCCCAGCAATTCACGTGAAATCCCGGATGCATCTACCGTGCATATTTTTTGATTTGTCAGTTTTAGTTTCTGGCGAAGACTGTCTGCGGAAGCATTAGTGTTTACAAGTATAATTCCGTCGGCTTTAAGTCCCTCGGTTACAGGCTGCGTTTCCATTAGAGTTGGGTCTAATATTACGACTACTCTGGGTTCTTTGATCCCACAATGCATTGTAATCGGCTCGGCAGAAGACCTGTTAAATGCCTGAACCGGAGCACCCATTCTTTCAGGACCATATTCCGGGAAAGCCTGGAAATATTTTCCTGTCGACATAATTGCATCTCCAAATAACAGAGCCGCTGTTTTTGCACCCTGTCCTCCGCGGCCATGCCATCTTACTTCAAAGATATCGCTCATCAAATCCTCCTTTTGTTTCAATAATATTATATTTTTGTGTTTAATTATATGCTATTTTTTCTGCATTAACCCCATCATCATTTTTTGCGATGCTACGGACGCTTTTTGTAAAGCCTGGTTAAATGCCGATTTTATAAGGTCTTCCAGAACTTTGTTGTCCTTTGCAAGAGAACTGCTGTCTATATGAACTTCTACGACTTCCTGAATGCCGTTAATTACAATCTTAACCATTCCTCCGCCTGCAACACCTTCAAATTTTTCCACCTTTAATTTTGATTGAAGTCCGCCGAGCATCGTGTTCATTTCTTTCGCATTGCCTAACATTTGTTTTAAATTATCAAACATTTTTATTACCTCCCACCGATTGCCTCTGCATTTAATATCTTTATGGCAGACTTAACAATCGGATCTTCTAATATGGCGTTTTGTCTCTTGCCGGAGGGTTGTTCGGATTTTATGGATTCAAAAGAAATACGCATTGGCTGTCCGGCAACATCGGATAAAAATTTTTCTATATTAGTTTTTTTGGATTCTGCCTGCGTTCTATGAAAATCGTTTTTATAAGAAACAAATAATTTATCTCCTTCTAATTTGGTTGGAAATCCTTCACTTAAAAAACTGCTGAGAGAAATAGGCGCTTTCTCTATAAGTGCTTTCCATAAACTATTAGCCGTGACTTTATCGTGGGGAATAGGGGGCTCTTCATCAGGAATATCTAATGGAGTGCTCTTTTTTTCGACTTCTATTTCTTTTGTTTGTAGCGCCCTCTTATCTATCGGTTTGTTTATAATAGGTTGAATAGTCGTATCAGTGTTTGCAAATTCAGATTGTCCTATAGTTAATAGCTTATCTATTTCTATTTGCGTAGAAATAGCCATTCTTATCAATATTTGTTCAAGGTAAATTTCCTGAGAAAGTGCAAATTTTAATTCTTTTTGTGCATCAAATAAAAACTCTAAAAGCCGTAATATATGAGTTGGTTGTAAACTATCTACTTGAGTTTTATAAGATGGATTATCTGTGGTTTCTACTTTTGTTTTAATTAGGAATAGTTTGTGTAAGTGTTCAACGATTGCTTCGATTAGTTCTTCGGGGGATAATCCCTCATTTAATACATTGTGCAATATTTCAATTATGCCGTTTGGATTTCTTTGTATTATGTAGTCTGTTAGTTTTAAAATTATTGTTTCATTTGGCATTCCAAGTAGTTGTTCAATATGCCCTGCCGTTATTTTACCGCCTGCATAAGAAACTAATTGTTCTAAAAGAGAAATGGCATCGCGCATTGCTCCGTCTACTTTCTGTGCAATTAGTGTTATTGCGGAATCTTCTATTTCTATTGATTCTGTTTTTGCAATGTTTTTAATCCGAATTTCTATTTCTTTTGTGCTTACTTTTCTAAAATTAAATCTTTGACATCTCGAACTAATTGTAACCGGAATTTTATGCGGAGAAGTCGTTGCCAATACAAACAATACACGGGAAGGTGGCTCCTCAAGTGTTTTTAATAGAGCATTAAAAGCAGGTTCTGTAAGCATGTGTGCTTCATCTATTACATATATTTTATATTTACCTTTTGTCGGTGCATATTTTACTCTTTCTCTTAACTCTCTTATTTCATCTATTCCTCTATTGGAAGCCCCATCTATTTCAAGGACATCTATGGAATTTCCAAATTGAATTTCTTTGCAAGAATCACATTCGTTACATGGTTCAGATCCGGTTCTGTTTTCACAATTTAAATATCTGCCTAATAACCTTGCCGTAGTCGTTTTCCCGGTTCCATGGTGTCCTGTAAAAAGGTACGCATTGGCAAGTTTATCATTTTGTATTTCATTTATTAAAGTTTTTATTATGTGTTCTTGCCCAACAAGGTCTTCAAATTTTTTAGGTCTATATTTAATAGTTAATCCTTGGTAAGAGCTCATAATATTTGCCGTCCGGCGAGTTTAAAAATTATAAAAACATAATATCTTAATCTTTTTTTGGAGGCGAACGGATTTGAACCGTCGACCTCAGACTTGCGAAGCCTGCGCTCTCCCTATTGAGCTACGCCCCCATAGAAATTTAAGGGATTAATAACCAAAATTCTTCGGATTTTTAATATTTGAATTTCCTAATTCACTTATATATTATTTACAACTCTATTTAGTAGGCCAAAATGAGTTTCTAAAGTATGATTTTGATGTATGAGCTATTATATACCTCATCCACAAAACCTTGGACGTGAGTAACAGTATAAGGAGGAACAATTACATTATTAAGGAAATAATTCATTACTATCTGCGCTCTTGTTCTGGATAAAACATCATTTCTTGAATAAACTTGTACAGTTAATTTTTTAGTATATTTTTCTTTTATGATATCTGCAGCTTCTCTTAATAACAAGAAACCATCTTGAGTTATAGATGTGGAATTTTCACCGGCCCATACCCTGTCTCCCCTTAAAGTAGTAACCCATTCACCCATTTCATTATAAAGAACACCTTTTAAAACAAGTTTACGTCCTATGATTTTTGCTACATTCCCAAGTGCATCGCTTGCTTCAGCTGAATAATAGTAAGTAATACCCGGGTTTATCATACTGCCATCTATACCTCTACCATCCCAGAAAATGTTTTGAGGAGGTTGTCCTTCCCCACTCCATGTTTTAAATATACCACCGCGTTCGTCTCTTAAGAAAACTTCCCATTTTGATACATCTGAACCATACACAGGATTGAATAATGCTATTTCTTTCCTTACAATTCCTGATAACCATGGTTTTATTACCTGTTCGGATGCAAATATAGGATATAAAGTGGTAGCCAATTCATTATTTAATGCTAATTGCTTGTCATAAATATACTCGCCTCTTTGAATATATGCGGTGAGAGCATCAAAGGGATCAAAATATAACTTTAGAGGTATTTTCTTTTCCTCTATTTTACCTGTAAATTTCCCCTTTACTTCTACCTGTTCGGATTTCATATCTCCGGTGGCACCTGTGGCACCTGCAGCAGCTTTTTTTACGGTAGTGTCCTGAGCTATTGCCTGTTGTTTTGTTTGCTGTGGAGCTATACCTTTTTGTGTTTGTGCAATACTCATCATTGGAACAAAAATAAACAACCCTGTTATTAGAATAAATCGTTTCATATAAATCCCCCTTGTTTAAAACATTTAATTTAATTTCATTAGTGAATTATAGCCTAAAATAACGAATATTCTTTTTTTGTCAACAAGAATTTCCTTGATACTATAATAAAGAAGTTTATTGTCCAATTGTAAATCTGATTGTTATGCAACCCGGAGTTTCTCCCGATGGTATTTTTACCCATCTCCATTGGTCTTTAAGCCATTTTATTACGCCATTATCCCAATCAGGATATCCTGTAGGTGATATTACTATTGTAGACCCTGTTATTTTGCCTTCCGCATCTACCTTTAATGAAACCGAAAATACGGCGGCTAATCCTTGTTGTTGGGCCCAACCAGGATAAGGTGGTGGTCCCCCCGCGATTCTTGCTCTATCTGCAAGCGCTCCCGATATCTCTATCTGAACGGGTCCACTGCTTTTTGTATCAATTTGTTTATTTTCGTTTTTATTAGTTACTAAACTCTTTCTGGAACTCTCTTCTAATTTCGCAGGACCATTTGTTATCTCTATCCCACCTTCTCCGGGACCTACTCCTGAAAAACCCGGTCTTGCAATAAGCCCTACCTGTGCGGGTAATGCTCTCGCTTCTAATGGCATCATAACCTGATCACGAGCCAATATATCATCCATAGATACGCCTTTCCCGATTCTTATGGTAGGTGCATCAAGATCCAAATCCGCATCAAACGCATCCAAGTCAAGTTCTACCTGGTCCTTATTCATATCAAGCATTTTATCTATGTCTATTTTCATATCTACTAATTGGTTATCCATTGGACGAGCAATGTTTTCTAATTTTTTCAACATATTTTCATCTATCTTGTCTTTTAATTGTTGTATCTGGAACAAATCTTTCGGCGTTATAATTGCTGTTTGTGGTGTCGGCGCTTTTGGTGGTTCAGGCTTTTTTTCTTCTTCCTTCTTTTCTTCTTTTTTCTTTTCTTCTTTTTTCTTTTCGTCCTCATATTCTACTGCCAACAACCTATTCTTTCTAATTTCTTCCATTTTTTGCTGCAGGAAAAAAGAGAATAGTAATAATAAATGAAGGAAAACTGAAACAGAGATACAAATAGCAAATTTTCTGTTACTACTGAATTCTTTGCCTAATTTTTTAATTTTTTTCATTTATTCTGTTGTTGCCGCCGCTCCAGCGCCTTTTCGTTTTAATATACAGAGAGTCACTGCTCCTTTTTTTCTCGCTAAATCCAGAAGCCAAACTACTTTTCCATGCTTGACATTTGGGTCAGCGCTTATGGTAACAGTCCTATTTAAACTTCTTAATAAAAGTTGTTCTATAAGATATGGTAAGTTTTTCTCATCAATTTCTTTTTCGTTCAAAATAATTTTACCATCCCCTTTAAGATATACGCCTACTTTTAATTCCGTTGGGTCATATTGTTCCTGATTTTTTGAAGCTTTTGCTCTTGTAACGGTTATTCCTGACAAATACATTAATGGAGCGAAAACAAGAAATATAATAACCAAAACCAAACATATATCTACCAGTGGTGTAACGTTTATATCCGTGATAGGAGGCGCGAAAGCCTCAGCATGCTTTTTAAATCTTCGTTCCCTCAACGCTACTTTCATTTAACTTTTCCTTTTCCCAGAGATGTTTTCTTTACAACTCTCGGTTTGGTTATTTTGGAAATCAGTTTAGATAATATTCTTTTTTTAGGTTCTTTAACAATTTCTATTTCCGGAGGTTCAACTCCTGTTATTTTAGGTACCATAGTTATGAATTCTTTACTTGCGATTTCCATTTCTATAAAAACTCTTTTTACTTTGTCAGAAAAATAATTAAAAAGAATAACACATGGAACTGCCACAAACAATCCCATAGCTGTCGTAATTAAAGCTTCAGCAATACCAACCATAATTGCCATTGGACCGGCTGATCCACTTGTTTCCAACAACTTAAAAGATCTTATAATGCCGACAACCGTCCCTAATAAACCAATAAATGGAGCCGTGTTTCCAAGGGTTCCAAGGATGGGCAAAAATCTTTCCAACGCTTCTCTTTCCGATAATTTTTGAGCTTCCATAAGTTTACTAATATTTTTTCTCCCCTTTTTTATATTTAATGCACCAACTCTAAGCATCTTTGGGAGAGGCTTATTCTCATCATCACATAGTTTTACTACTTCATCATATTTCCTGTTTGCCATTAACTCCCTAGTTTTTTCCATAAAAGCGTTTAAATTCATATTCAAATAATGGAAAGTCCATAATCTCTCTAAGGCCACACCTAATGCCAATGCCGAGCATGCATAAAGAAGATCAAACACCGGACTAATCTTCATTATTTCAAAAAGATTTATGCCTGCAATCATTTTATTTTATCCTTTATTTTTTTTGCTGTGTCGTAGAAACTGATATTCTGGTACAGCCTAATTTTTTAGCTATATCCATTATTAATAAAACTCTATCATGATTAACTTCTTTGTCGGCTTTAATTATTAACATTTTATCTGTCCCTTTTGCATCTACGGCTTCTTTCATAAATTCGGGTAATTGCATAATTGTGCACAATTTGGTGTCAACAGCAACGCTGTCTGAGGGATTTATGGCAACCGTGACATTAACATCTTCTCTTGCTTCCATTGTGTCTGCCTGAGGTAATTTAACCTCTATAGGAGAAGACGTCATCATAATGGGAACTGTTACCATAAATATAATGACCAACACAAGACAAATATCTACAAGAGGCGTTACATTAATATCGGTAATAGGATCTTCCGCACCATGACCACCACCCATTCCCATAGTATCCCCCTGTAAAAAATTAGTTCTTTACTATTGTATATTACGCTTTCTTTTTAATCGGAATTGTACCCATCTCTGCCAAAAGTTCCTTACTTACGACTTCCATTTCAGTATACCAATTTTTCACTTTTCCCATAAAAGCATTAAATACCATAACGCAAGGAATAGCTACAAACAACCCCATAGCAGTTGTAATAAGAGCTTCTGCGATACCGACCATGATAACGGTCGGGTCACCGGCTGAATGTTCAAGTAACTTAAATGCTCTGATAATACCGATAACTGTTCCTAATAGACCAATAAATGGAGCTGTGTTCCCAAGAGTTCCAAGAACGCCAAGAGATTTTTCAAGTTTAACTCTTTCTTCCATACGAGATGCTTCCATTAATTCGGCTATGTCTTCCGGGCTTTTATCTCTGTTTGTTAAAGCTACGCTGACCATTCTTGGTAATGGTTTATTTTCCTGCGCGCTATAGTGAATGGCTTCATCATATCTACTCGTTGCTACGGCTTCTTTAATCTTTTTCATAAAAGAATTTTTATCCATAGATAAACGTTTATATGTCAAAGCTCTCTCTATCCCGACAATTATTGCTCCTATAAGGCATATAAGCAAGATATCAAATACCGGACTAATTTTCATTATTTCGCCTAAGCTAATTCCCGCAACGTTCATTTAATCCCCCTTTATTTATTTTTTAACGAATAAAAACTTAAACATTATGATTGTATAGTTAAACAATTTTATTTTATTGTCAACAAAAATTTTTAACATTAATTTTTTTTATTCTTATTTTTTAGTATAATTTATATTTTCAGGCAGTAAAACGTATTATAAAATATAATAACATTCAGCATCAAGTATAGTTAAATAAATGAATAAATAAATTTCCATGTTTTTTTGATATATTAAAATTAAGGTAATATTTAATATAATTATTTGGACAGAAATAAACCAAATTTATAATGTAAAATGTAAAAAATGTAAAACAATATTATTCTTTAATATAAATATAATTTAAAGGTGTAATTGTTTTTTATACCATTCAATGGTTCTTTTTAATCCATCTTCAAAAGATATTTTTGCTCTAAATCCAAATTCCTGTTCTGCGTTACTAGTGTCCAAACATCTTCGAGGTTGTCCATCAGGCTTTGATGTATTCCATATTATTTTTCCCTTAAAACCAGTTAATGTTATGATTAAATTTACGAGGTCTTTAATTGTTATTTCAAATCCTGCTCCAATATTAACAGGTTCAGGTTTGTTATATTTTTCGGCGGCTAAAATTATACCTTCCGCGGCATCCTCAACATATAAGAATTCTCTTGAAGCTTTTCCCGTTCCCCATATTTCTATGGTGTCGTCATTTTTCTCTATCGCATCTATGCACTTCTTGATCAAAGCAGGTATTACGTGAGAACTACTCGGATTGAAATTATCTCCCGGGCCATAAAGATTAACAAGTAACGGGCAAATAGCATTAAATCCATATTGTTGTCTATATGCTTGAGATTGAACGAGTAGCATTTTTTTTGCAAGTCCATAGGGGGCATTTGTTTCTTCCGGATATCCATTCCATATATTTTCTTCCTTAAAAGGCACCGGTGTAAATTTAGGATATGCGCAAATAGTTCCCAAAGTAACAATTTTTTCTATTTTCCTAAGATAAGCTTCATTTATTAATTGAATCCCCATAATAGCATTATCATAGAAAAATCTTCCGGGATTCTCCTGGTTTGCGCCTATTCCTCCAACAACGGCAGCTAAATGAATGATAATATCCGGAACTTGTGAATCAAACATTCTTTTGATGTCTTCTATATTTCTCAAGTCATATTCAGGCAAATCAGCAATATAAATGTTTTTGCAATTTCTTTCCTCTTTTAATTTCCGTACTAAATGAGTCCCGAGAAATCCTTTTCCGCCTGTTACCGTTACTTTTTTATTAGTCCAGAATGACATAGTTACCTCCAAAGTGTAAAGAGCAAAGTAGCTCTTAGCTCATAGTTCTTGGCTGTTAATTAATCTACTTTCCACCATTTTTGCGAAAACTTATCTTTAAGGATTTTTGCCCCTTCCCCCGGGGATTCTATTCCTGCTTTATGTAAATCAGCGTCTATCATTATTCTTACAAGTTCTTTAAATCTTATCCTGGGAGTCCAGTTCAATTTTTCTTTTGCTTTTTTTGTATCTGCAATTAACTCATCCACTTCTGTAGGTCTAAAATAATTTTCATCCTTTTCAACATACTCTTCCCACTTCAAGCCAACATACCCAAATGCTTCTTCCAGAAATTCCCTTATGGAATGATTTTCTCCTGTCCCTATAACATAATCATCAGGCATATTTTGCTGTAACATAAGCCACATAGACTCTACATATTCAGGCGCAAACCCCCAATCTCTTTTGGCTTCAAGGTTTCCCATAAATAATTTTTTTTGTTTATTCGCTAAAATATTGGCAATCCCTCTGGTAATTTTTCTTGTAACGAAGGTTTCCCCTCTTCTTGGAGATTCGTGGTTAAAAAGTATTCCATTGCAATTAAACATATTATACCCTTCCCTATAATTTACTGTCATCCAGTAAGCATAAACCTTGGCGCAAGCATAAGGACTTCTCGGTTGAAAAAGTGTGTTTTCCGATTGAGGAGGGGGCGTTTTGCCAAACATCTCACTGCTTGATGCCTGATAGAACTTTATTTTATTATTACTCTTTCTTATTGCTTCAAGTATTCTTGTTGTGCTGAGCGCTGTAATGTTCCCGCTATATTCCGGTATGTCGAAACTTACCCTGACATGGCTTTGGGCGCCAAGGTGATAAACCTCATCAGGTTTTGTATTGTATATAATGTTACAAATTTGTTCCGAATCAGAAATATCCCCGTAATGAAGAAAGAGTCTTGTGTTGCTTTCATGCGGGTCAGTATAGATATGGTCTATCCTGGAAGTGTTAAAAGTGCTTGTCCTTCGTATAATGCCGTGAACCTCATATCCTTTAGACAATAACAATTCGGCAAGATAAGATCCATCCTGTCCTGTAATTCCTGTAATAAGTGCCTTTTTCATAATTCCTCCTAGTATCAACTGAACAACCAAAGCATTTTATCTGCCCAAGGCAGTTAAGCAAGTCTTATAGATATTGTAAAACTGTTACGTAAAATTCACTAATCATATTTTTTATTAAAAACCGGAAATTGTAAAACTTTTAACAATGGTTTAATAAAAAACACTATAGGATTTATTTGCAATTCGTTTATTTTCCATGCATTATAACATTCAATATTTGCCTTGATTATATTCTTTATATTTTTATTACTCTTTCCGCCTATTCTCATTTTTACCAAAACTTTGGGAATATAGCAAGATTTTATTTTATATTTTTCTAAAAATCTAAGCATTATCTCATAATCAGCAGATGTTCTAAAATCTAAATTGAAGTACCCATATTTCTCGTATATCTGTTTTTTAACAAAAAATGTAGGATGTGGAGGCATCCAACCTTTTCCAAAATTGTTTTTACTATATTGGGAGGATTTCCAATTTCTTACGATTTTAGAAGTGTTTTCCTTATCTACATAGAACAAATCTCCCCAGCAAGAATCTGCATTTTCATTCTTTATATTTTTAACGACTGTTTCGATTACGAAATTATCTGCATAAAAATCATCAGAATTAAGGATGCCTATTATATCACCGGTTGCCATTTTCAAACCTTTATTCATAGCATCGTAAATTCCATTATCCTGTTCTGAAATAAATTTTGCAATTTTATCCTTATGTTTTTTAATTATATTTATTGTCCCGTCTATTGACCCGCCATCTATAATTATATATTCTATATTCTTATAGGTTTGGGACAAAACTGTATTTATGGCGTGTTCAATAAACTTTTCACTATTAAAAGCAACTGTAATTATTGATACTTTCATAAAAAAATCCTATAATTTCTGTCTGTTTCCCTGCCACAGGCATTACGTTTCCCACTGTTAAAATCAACTGATCACAGTCAGAATTGAAACAACAGCAAGTTCTACATTTTTTTCATAAATCTTTGAACCAGAGGGTTAGAAAGACATTACCTTGTTTTTATGCTCGATATATGCTTCTTGAAAAATGCGTATCATATCTCTTGCGGATTCTTCCCAAGAAAATCTCTTAATATTTTGAAATCCATTATTAATAAGTTGTTTTCTTAAAGAATCATTTTTGAGAACATCTCTAATCTTATTATGAATATCAATTGCATCTAATGGATTAAAATATAATGCACCATCTTTTCCTATTTCAGGCAAGCAAGTACTTATTGAAGATACTACGGGACATCCAAAATTTTGGGCCTCTACTAAGGGAAATCCAAACCCTTCAAAAAGGGAAGGGAAAGCATATGCCGTGGCTTCTTTATATAGCACAGGCAATTCACACGCGTTAACATATCCTAATAATTTAATATTATTCTCTATTTTTAATTCTTTAATTAATTTTGAACATTTTTTGTTTTTACTTCCTTTACCTACTAATAGTAGTTCTAAATTAGGAAATTCTTTAATAGTCAAACTAAATGCTTTTAATAGGGTATATAAATTTTTATGTGGAAGCATTGTTGCGACGCTTAATAGGTAAGGCTTAGCGAGATTGTATTTGATCTTTGTTTTTTCAATAGAATCCTTATCGAATTTATAGCCCATCCATTTATCTCTAACGGCGGGATAAACCATTCTATATTTACTTGAATATTTAGGGAAGAATTTTTTTAATTCTTTTAATGAATTATTGGATATTGTTACAACTCTTTCACATCTTTTTATAGAACGGGGAATCGTTATCTCCCAAAAGAATCGTTTAAATAGAGACAAATAATGAGAATAATGTTTATACTGTAAATCAGGTATTGTTACCACAGTTGCACATCGAATATTTATTGGGGAGGTGTATCCCGGTGAAAATAAAACATCAATATCATATTTTTTACATAACTTCGGGATAGTGTGTTGTTCATGAAATACACGTATAAACTTATTTCGTGCAGAATACTTTATCATTTTTTTTTGTATGGTTGGTGAATCCAAAAAGATATCATGATTTAATGAATTAGTAAATAGTATAAAATTATGTTTTAAGGCTAGTATTTTCCTTAATAGCTCTACGGAGTAAGTTTCTGTTCCTCCAACTTCATTTGGAAGAAGAAACAAAAGATTAATCCCTATTTTCATAAACGTTCCTTTCTTTAAAATATATTTCTTTTCAATAATCTTTAGCTGTCTTTAGAATATCAAAGAATCGTAACAATTTTGTTTGTCATTGTTTTTTAGTACAAAGTTAATGGTTTCTATTATAACTTTAGCCGCATTTTCTGGCGTATAGTCATTAATAATCTCCAATGACTTTTCTCCCATTTTTCTTAAGTCGTATTCTCCTTTAACGATATCTCTCATCAGAATAAAAAACTTATTATTGTCAACAGGGTCAAAAGAATACCCGTTTTCTCCATCCTTAATAATATCGGGATAACATCCACATTTTCTTGATACCAATACCGGCAATCCTGTTGCCATTGCTTCATTAACTACAAGTCCCCACGGTTCATAAGTGCTTGGAAGAATAAAAACATCACTTATTGCAAAAAAAGTAGGGATTTCTTCTTTCTGTTTAAATCCCGGTAGAAAAACATTTTTTATTGAATTTTCTTCTATATATTTTTCTATTTCTTCTCTTTGTGGACCGTTGCCTACTAAAATCAATCCCCAGTTATTATCGTTTAACCTTTTGTAAGCATTCAATAGAAATAAAAGATTTTTTTCCTTAGAAAATCTTCCAATATAAAGGAAATTATGAAAAGGAACCTTTAATTGTTTACATAAAATTTCTTTTTTCTTTCTCAAGTTTATTGTTTGAGTATAATAAAAATAATTATTTGTAACATTCCCTGTAATAAAAATCTTATTTTCTTTTAATCCAAGGTGCGCTAAATAATCTTTGCTTCTTTTCCCATAAACATTTGCGGCATTACAATTTTTGACAAAAGAACTTTTAAATTTTTCTTTTAAAAATAATCTATTTTTATCTTCTTCATTGGAAGCCGACCAAAGTATTATCTTTTTTTTATTTACTTTTACCCAGAAAAAGCATATCCAATAAGTGATATAGCTATATCCGCCTATTATAATAACCTTTGGATTAAGGGTGTTTAATCTCTCCCATGTTTTGATAATGAGTCTCAAAGAATTTACATTGTCTAAAGCTCCTTTAAACATAATTTCAAAAGGAAACTGCAATTCATCTTTGTTAATATTCCATTCTCTATTTTTCTCAGTCTCTGCCATATATAATACCGTTATTTTATCATACAATTTATATAATTCGTTAAACAATAATGTTTTATATGGAGAAATTATATTATGCAGTATAAGAACTTTATTATCCATTGTTTTAATTGATTCCCATTAGTTATTTTAGATTTATTTTTTTAAGTATTCCATAAATATATCTATATCGTTGAATTATATTATTAAAAGTAAATTTCGAACCAATATAAGGTTTGCGATGGAAGCACATAAGATTAGGCGGTGGAAACGGCAATGCTTTTTCAAGACGTTTGTTCCTGGGAGTTTGGCATAATTCTATAAGTTTTTTACCATATATATTGATATGTAAATCAGCATAAAAAAACTCTTTAGCCCGTTTAGCGTTCTCTTCCCAGGAAAGTCCATTTACTGCGCCTCTTATCGCTTCAGCTAATGCATTGTAATTATTTCTTTTTATTATAACACCACAATTTGCATTTGCAACAATTTCTTTCATTGCGCTATTACAATCTGAAACTATTGGCACAACTCCTAAAGACATAGCTTCTAAAAGAAGCATTGGGCAAGCTTCTATTCGTGAAGGCATAATTAAATAGTGACATTTTGCTAAAACACCCATCAAATCTTTACGATTCATTTTTCCTAAGAGTTCAATACTCTCAAACTTATCAAGCCCTTTTTTGGAAAACGGCCCTTTCTCGGGTAGGCTCCCGGCCCAAAAGAGTTTTAATTTGGATACTTTATCTAAATTCAGTTTTTTAAAAGCATTAAAAAGAATATCTGCTCCTTTCTCTTGCTTCCGTCCTCCTGCGAAAAGTATTTTTATCTCTTTATCGTTGTTGCGTATTTTGTAAGGGATAAATAATTCTTCAAACGGATAAATTCCATTATATAAAAACTTTAATTGATTTTTTATGAATCTAAAACGGTTATTCATTCCTAAATACATATAATTTGAAATCGTAACAATCCAATCAATATAAGAATGGTTATAAATCGCAGCAACATTAATGATTTTATGGGCATCCCAACCAAAATGCTCTCTGTAGCCATGCACGACACTTATTCTAACACATTTTGAATCAAGAGTAGGAAAGAGATTTGAAAGATAGATATTATCATTATTAATTACGACATCCGGTTGAAAGCTCATAATTTTTTCATATAGTTCCTTGATTGAAAGAAATTCTTCTTTATCTGAATTCATAACTTGTGTGAATAAAATAGGGTATGGATATTTGGAAACGTTCATTTGTATAACAGAGGCGCAACATACTAAAACTTCATGATTTTGGGAAATTAACCATTTAGCAATTTCATCAACATAACTACCAATACCTCCATCTGCTCCTAACCCCGACGTTCCTATAATTATACGCATCTAATATCCTTTTGATTATAAATTATCTATTTTTAATTGGGTCCTGCTGCCATTTTTTAATTCTGAATTTTTTTCGTCTATTGGCTCTTTCAATAGTAAGAAACCAAAACCTACGCCTAAAATAGCCCAGGTTATTTTAATCCATATAACACTAAGAGAACAACTGAAAATAAAAAGACCTACTAATAGAATAAAGAAAAATGAAGATTCTCCTTTTATTTCTCCTTGTCCATTTTTATATATTTTCCACAAGTTTGAGAAAGCAATAATCCAAACTAACAAATAAAGAAGAAAAAAAGGTAATCCTCCGATAATAAATGCATCAGGGAACGAATTATGAGGCCAACGAATCGCAAATGCGCCGCCAGGCAAACTATGGCCTATCTCTTGGTAGTATTGCCCGTATCCAAAACCAACAAGTTGCACTCCGGATAAAAGTTTAGAAAACAACCATTTATACATCATAACCCTATGACTTATTGAATCATCTGCATATTCCATGCTATATTGCCACCGTGCTGTAAGCCCGGTTTTCAAAAACTTAGTTGTTGAAACAGCAGAAAGGATAAATAAAGAAGCTATTAAAATGAATACTAAAAAAACAATTTTTCTTTTGGAATTATTTGGAATGTTATGCCAGGACATTGAAAAAGACAAAAATAGCATACACACCGTAACAATTTGTCCCGACCTGGAACCCGTTGAAGCCACAAAGAGGATTAAGACAATGCTTAGTATGTAAGCCAATAACATTTGATTTCGTATTTTATTGGTATAATATATATATGAAATAAAAGCTCCGGTGCTTAAAACATATATTACAGACTGATTGGGGTCTCCTCCTAATTTTCCTACTCGGAGTATGTCAACATGTAATCCCTTAAGTGTGCTAATTGCTCCTTCGGGAAGAATTCCGAATATAGTGGTAAACTGAAAAGCTATTCCAAACGTAGCGCCTAATAATAATCCATATATTATCATCTTGCGATTTTGAGATATTTCACTATTAAGCATATAAAAGAAAAAAATAAGAACGGCATTTAAGCCTGCTTTAACAAGACTAAATCGTGACATTTCTTCCGGGACATTTGCATCATTGCCGGAAACATAAAATATTATTAAAGGTAGCGCTAACAGAATAGCCCATTTTAATACTTTTGGTCTGAAATATCTACTTGGATTCAAGCAGAAATCAAGTAATATTAAAAATGGAAAAACCATCCAGTTTAAAGAAAAACGCATATCCTTGCCACTCAGTAAACTTAAAAGATATTCCATCGACAAACTAAGACTTCCAACAAACATTAAAAGTGCTCTTAAGTTTGTAGTGTTGATTCTTAGGTGTTGAATATCTCTTAGCATAGAATTTTTTTATATCATCAAATATGTTTTTATTCTCGAAAACCTGCTATTTTCGCAGGTCTACCTCCTGCAATAGCATACTCAGGTATATTAGTTGTTACGATAGAACCTGCCGCAATAACGGCACCGTCTCCTATAGATATAGAAGAATTAGGTAATATCATCACGCCTGCACCTATCCATACATTCTTGCCGATTATGACGTCCCAAGTCGTAAACCCTTGTTTTACAATGGGAATATCTTTTTTCTTGTATTTATATTGTCCTCCTATAATAGATACAAATTGCGCAATTAATGTTCCGCTCCCGATTTCAATTTTTTTATTGCAACGAATATTTGAAAAACTGCCAATCGATACGTTATCGCCAATATAACAGCTTGCTGTTTCATCAACAATTATTTCACACCCTCTTCCAATAAGGCTTCCTTTTCCAATGTGAAGCGTTGCCCTTCTTCTTACGTCTATAAATGCGTATCTCAATATACGTGCTCCACGTGCTAAAATCAAACGCGCATGTGCTCCAATATATAAACTCGAGGAAAAACTTACCCGTGTGTGTGTAATCAAAGTGAACACTGTAGTGTAAAACATAAATAAAAATCCTTTACTGCATTTTATTAAATGTTGAAACATATTATTTAAAAATAGCATCCTGCTCCTTGACAAAATTTTAGTTAATTATTTTCTTTAAATTTATAACCACTTATGATAGTATCACAAATATTGTCTAACCATTTGTCTTTGCCTGGAGATAATTCATCTGCAGATGTAAGCTTTAGTTTAACTTGATTATCAATATTACCCATTTCCTTTTCTTCTACAAAACTAAAAGGTATAGAGCCATTGAAAAAAAGTCTATAGGCATAACGGCGTGCCAATTCAATACGCTCTTTTATTAGAGTTTCGGATTCAACATTTTTCAAGAGAGAATCCAAAAATTCAATATATTTTTTAAGGGATTCCGGATCATAAGTAAAACCTTTATTTCTATAGTGAGGATTCCCTGCAACAATAACAGGTTTTCCTTTAATTGCCATTTCAAGTCCGGTAGTTGAGGTATAAACTAAACCGATATCTGCTATACCCATTAAGGTGTAGGAATTTATATTACTGGTAGGTTCTATAATTTTTATATTAGATGGCAAGTGTTGAAAAGAAGCTCTTAATTTATCGCCAACCGAATCACGAGAAGCTACTTTGCTTACTACTTCGCCCGGGTGAAGCCTAATTAAGAGTTGGGATTGGGGGTTTTTAATAAAATATTCCATAGTTTTTTTTAGCCAATCTATCATATCAGAAAAACCTATATCAAGTTTCCACAATGTTGAGTCCCATGCAATACTTGCAAATGCAACTACTGTTTTTTTCCCTTGTTCCAGTCCAAGGGAAGTTTTTAATAGTTTTGCATCCTGGGGGATTAATTTATATACTGCCCAACCTAAGTCTCCCGATTCTCTTGTGTTCAAATAATGGTCTAAAGTGTTATTTTGCTCTGGCTCTAAAGGAGTTGTACAATAATGCTTCCAGATAGCATCTATTTCATATTTTATTGGTTCATTTTCGCAAAAATATAATGTATTACTACGAAATCCATTTTCATAAGTCATTACTTTTATGTTTTTTTGACGAGTCATTTCTAACATAACCCGTTCTGTAATAAACCATCCGTTAAGCATAATAACAATATCGGGGTTGTAGTGATTAAGAATTTTTTCACATATGTCTACCATAGCTATACCACCACAAATAAAGTCGTGATATACATGGCGAGATTCATTATCTAATCCGATTACTCCTTCACGAAGGAAATGCACTGTCGAGCTTTCTGCTAGTCTACCAATAGGTAGATTTTTATAACAAAAACTTTCATAATCGTTACTGTTAATATTTTTAATTATTGTTTCTGCTTTTTCCCAAATTTCAGTTATAGCAAAATCACTTAACCAATTTGTAAAAATGGGGGATATTTTATAAAGCTGTTTTGCATATAGTTTACATAAAGAACAGTTATTTCTTTTCATATCAGGATATTGCCCACTATTGCATGCTTTTCTGATAAATCCATCACATGCAACATTTTTAACTGAATGCCCTCTTATCATTAAAGCCATAGCTAAGACACTATTCCATGCTAAATGTGGTGGATCCTGGCGCATGGTAAAAAATAATATATTTTTCTGTTTGTTTCTCATAGAATGACTCTTTGTTTTACTGCTTATTTCTTGAGTAATTTGACGTATTTGTTTCATAAGGGTAGTATTTAAAAAAGGAATCCGATGTCGTAAGTTCCATTTAACAAATAAAAAGCTCATACGTAAATAGTTTTTGAAAACAGGACCGTTGTTTCTTCTTGATTTTATAGAGTAGCTCATTTGTCGTTTTTCCTATTTATTTTTTTTATATAACATACAATTATAATTTCTAACTAAGCTTTTGTGATAAACGAAACTTATTTTTTATAAATGTCGTAATCTCTTCATCTATATGTCCAACAAGTTCTTCGGATTGTTTTGATGGATTGCCAATAGCATTTTTACATTCCATAATTCGTTTTCCCTGCCTTTCCGCACGAGTAATTATATGATTTATATTTGATTTAAATATCTTTTTTGAAATACTTAACACAAATAACCAGAGTGATTTTGCTATGCTCGCAATAAACATTTCTCGAATACAATAAGCGCGATAACCGTATCTAAAAGAATTATGAAATTGTTCCCAGTCTCTATTAAGAGAGTAATAAGAATCCGTAACTTTTTCGATTGCTTGCCATGTCCGTTCACTTGATTTTCCATCTAATGGACCTAAATATTCCTTAAAAGCATCCATTCGTTTTTTTAATATTTCTTTGTTCATTTGGAGATGGCTGTCTTGTAAGAGTGCCTGTTTAAGTTCACTGGGGGAATTTACGCATTCCATTATTTTAGAATAATCATAAAAAGGAAGGATAAATTTTTTAACTTTTTCTATTTTTTGTCCTTGTCCCCAATATGTATAAAGGACTCTTTTCCCGGATATCAAAGATTCTAAGAGGGCTGTGCTTTGGAAGGCTATAACAATATCACTGTTAACTATTAATTGTCGGGCATCCATTTTACGGTCAGCTACAAATATGGATTTCTTCCATACAGAACCACATAAAGATTGCAATCTTGAGGAAAAGAATTCTATGTCTTCAAGGTTGTGCTGAGGATGTGGTTTGATAATTATATTAAAAAGGTTATTTTTTGCAAGATCAGCAAGTATTTTTTCTGTATCCGTTCTTAAATCTTCCCATATTTTTTGTCCATCCGGGGAATAAGCATCTAACTCATAAGTAAAAAAGAGAATCGTTTTTAATTTAGGATTCAAAGAGATACCTAATTGATCCAGTAATAACCATTTTTTTTGGTTTTTATAGAAATCAAATCTTGGTTGCCCTGTAACTTCAATTTTATCATCAGATGCACCGGATTTAAGCCAAAACTCTTTATGTCTTTCACTGCAAACTGTCATATAATCCGAAATAAATGGACAAAACATTCCGACTTCTTTTGAATGGGTTCTCATTGTTCCGGGGGCAATGGTTGTTTCCTTTTGTGCTACAATAAACGGAATTCTCCATTTTTTACTTGCAGTTATAAGATCTCTAATATAGAAAAAACTATCGGAAGGTGCAATTACAATGTCAAAAGGATAAATCTTGTAAAGTTCCCTGAAAAGTTTAAAAGCTTTCTGGCGCCATTTATATCGTGCTAATCTATATTTTGGCTTACAATATTCTTCCAACCCATTAAACACAATATCGGGGAAAATTTTTCTCGCTTTTAATGCAAAATAATTTGCAGAGACATATCTGAATTCATGGATTACATTGCGTTCAAACATTAGCGCTTCCATGTCTTGCTCAAAATAATGCTCAATAAATAAGACTTTCATAGCTTAATTTTCAGGCATCACTTCTAAACTCTTTTTATTTTTTTAGTGAGTGTTTAATAGAGCTAATTTGTAAACGAACATTATCTATTACGAAATTTCGCTCTATTTTATCTAATCCTAAAATTATAAATATAGAAAAAAATATAATTTCAAACCCTGCAAAATACATTCCAACTTCTATTATAGAATGAGGAGGCGCAATCTTTGAAAAAATCAATAACAATCCTGCCGATAAAAAAGAAGCAGGATAAACTTTTAATGTAGTGCCTTGCAGAAAAAGAGTCCATTTTAATTTGAATGTTTTTAAGGCAATAGATAAATAAGGGATGATTGCAAAAGATGTGCCAATAATAGTGCCCCATATTACTCCGGTTATCCCAATTTTATATGTAATAAATATACTAATTAATAAATTAATAAGCGTAGAAATTATTTGAATTCGTAATAGGGCACCTATTTTCCCGATACCTATAAGCATATTATATGCAACCGGCACTATAGAGTAGACCAAAAGATATGAAAGAAATAATCGAGCCATTCTATATATATATACGTATTCCTGCCCTATCCAGTAATAAATCAGTGGTTTGGCTAAAATCATAAGAGCTAAAGTTAGTGGAACACAAAGAGCCATAGTATATTTTGTTGCTCTTATAAAGGTTTGTTGAAGTTTAGGTATGTCTTTTAGGGCAAATAACATTGATGCCGTGGGGACCAGGACCAGACTTACTAATGACATTGCCGTATTTCCCAACGATTGAATGCGTTGAGCAATAGCATAATTTGTTAATGCTCCAACTCCTATAATAGTGCTGATAATGACTTTATCCATTCCATTATAAACAATAGCATTTATGCGAATAGCAAATATTTTGCTGCTAAATATTGCCATATTACGGATTATTTCATAAGGGACTTTTATTATCAGTCTCCATGGAGGAAACAAATGTTTCACTGTTATTATACAACTAATAAGATTGAAAATGCTTATTCCTAGAAGTAGCATACCTAATTCAACCAATCCCTTTCCTGAAAATAATAGGATTACCGTTGCAATTGCTTGTAAAGTATCCCTGAGAATTTCTAAAGAACGCCATATATCATATCTTTGAAACCCTTCTAAAGCAGATGATATAGCTTGTGTCGGGAAATCTATTATTGCTTTTAATGCCATCATATACAAAAGTATATTTGTGGGTCTTATAAATTCTTTAGGTATTTTAAATAGTTTAAAGAAAGCAATATCCTTAAAAATTAATAATCCTATTGCGGATAGAATACCAAGCCCAAAATAAAAAATTAATGCGGCACTGATTGTTTGATTAATTTTATCTGTTCTTTTAAGCGCAATATGTTCAGCAACAAATTTTATAACTGATGTACCAATGCCAAATTCAACGATATTTAAGTAACCGAATATTGTGAAAGATACTACCAGTACCCATACTCCATATCCATCCTGGTGCAAGTTCTTTACCATTAACGGCATTATCACAAATCCTATAAGCATTCGCCATATAACGGATATTGTATTAACTATAACATTTTTGGAAAGTTGTTTTTTCATTACTTTTACTTTTGAATTATTAATTTATAACTTAACGGAGTCCCTTTTTTTATATCTTTTTTAGCTTTTCTTCCTATAATATCTTTCAAATACTTCGGATGAAGTCCGTAACCGGGCCTTATTGAACGAATATTTTTTTCCGTGAATACTTCTCCTGCCTTTATATCTCTTACAACAAATAAAGATCGCGAAAACTCTCTGCTCTTCTTTATCTTTTCCGTTA